>JAXDPG010000163.1:0-9228 GCA_034668485.1 Sphingomonadales bacterium | reverse complement strand
TGCGTCAGCATCGCTCCCTCCTCGCTCCTTGCCCTGGCCCAAAATCCGCTCCGTCACGACCGTTGCGGGTATCGAGTACGGACCCTACCCCACCCAATCCTCCATCCCGCCCGTGTCGCTGACCTTGAACACAAGCCCGCGCCGGTTCAGGAACAGCCGCTCCATCTCCGCCCGGGTGAACGGCCTCGAGCCCAGCCGGCCGAAGACGGCGATCTGGCCCCCGGTCTCGTCCACCGCCCGGTCGCGGTCGAGGCCCTTGGACAAAGCCAGCGCCGGATGCGGAGTCTTCGCCCAGGCGATCAGCTCGGGCCGGGGCGCCGGCGAGAAGCCGTAGAAATTGGGCTGGCTCTCCGGCGAGGTGAGCTGAACGACCTTCAGGCCGTTGCGGCCGTCGGCGACATAGGCGAAGAGCGAGGCGTTGGTCGAGGCGACGACGACGTCCTCGACCGCGTTCATCCGGCCCTCGAAAGTCTCCTTGCGGTAGACCCGCGGCGCCTCCGGCCTGGCGACGTCGACGATGACGAGGCCGTCCTTCCCGGCGGCGACGTAGGCGTAGGTGCGCGCGACATAGACCTTGCGGGCGTCGGCGAGCGGCACCGTCGCGGAGGGAATGAGCCGCGGCGAGTCCATCCGGGTCACGTCCAGCAACTGAAGGCCGTCCGCGTCGGTCACCCACAGATAGCGGAACTGGAGCGCCGAGGCGCGGGCGTCGCGTAGCGGGACGGTGGCGACGTGGCGGGGATGGAGCGGATCGTCGAGGTCGATCACGACCAGCCCGGCCGCGGCGGCGACATAGGCGTAATGGCCGCCGAGCGCGACGTGGCGCGCGCCCGCCAGCACGCCGCCCTCGTTCCAGGTCAAAGCGCGCCTGAGGAAGTTGTTGCGCGGCTCGCGGTCGGCCAGCGTCTCGACGTCGACGAGGATCAGGCCTTCCTTCGAGTCGGTGACGACGGCGTAGCGGTAGAGCGGGTGGAAGGCCTGCTCCTGATTCTCGGGATGGTCGCGGCGGATGGCCTCGTTGCGGCCGACGCTGATCGGCTGGTTGGTCGGCAGCGCCACGCAGGTCGCGTCGCTCGAGGCGACCCGCATGTCCTGGCCGAGCGGCGAGAAGGGCGCGGTGACGATCCGCTCGGAGACGCCCTTATTGCCGACGCTGGCGATGTCGTAGACCCGAAAGCCGCCTTTCCCTTCCGCGACGAACATATATTCGCCGCGTTGCTGGAGGCACCCGACCGGTCCGCCCGTCGCCTGGAAGATATTGGCGAATTGCTCGCGCGAGCCGGGCCCGCCGCGGGTCCAGTCGATCAGCTCGCGCTTGTTGCGCTCGACGTGGAGGCGCCAGTAATCGGGATATGCAAATCTTTGCAAATAGGAGCCGATCACCGCCTGCGGCTCGTCCCACTCGGTCACCCGCGTCGCCTGGAAGCCGCCGTCGAGGCCGACAAAGGCGTTGAGGCCGACGAAATTGACGAAGTTGGTGCCCTGCAGGAGCAGCTGCGCCATGATCGCATTATTGTCGTCTTGTTGCGATAAATGGCAATCCGTGCACATTTTCGTCTCAGTCTTGCGCACCGTGTGCGGAAAATGCGGTGCGAAAGCCTGAGACGAAAAGCCGGCGGCGCTGATCGGCGGCTGCTGGACGTAAATCCTCTCGCGATTGATGTTGGTAGAGCTCAAGATAAGGGCGGAGCTTGACCTTACCGGGGTGATGATATTGCCCTTGGTGGTCTGGTGGCGGCCGAGCTGGAACATGTCGTCCCGCGCCACCTGCGGATTATAGGTGGCGAAATTGCGGGTCTCGATGCCGTCATACTTGTGACTCTTGGTCTTCCAGTTCGCCTCGATCGGCAAGTGGCAGCCGGCGCAACTGGTGGTCCAGCTCAAATGACAGGTGAAGCAGGCCATCTCATTATTTTTGTGGGCTAAATTTTCTTCAGCCACGCCCGATCCGAAAACGTATCGACCACTTTCCGCCCCTTCGCTCGACATCAATTTGGCCCGCGCCGCCTTGAGGTTGAAGCGCGGGTTCTGAGGGTCGACGCTGTCCCTGACCAGCGACACTTCCCATTCCAGCGCCGGGTCGACGATCGAGCGCTGCACCAGCACCCGGCGGCCGTCCTCGCTCGTCATCCACTCGAAGCGGCGCCGGCCGTCCGGGTTGCGGAGCAAGGCGAGGTTGGTGCCCTTGGGCGGCGCCGCCGGCCCCGAGGTCAGCAGGTTCGGATAGTCGGTCGCGGTGCCGTGGCAGTCCTTGCAGCCGATCTCGACGGCGTTGGCGACCTCGCCGTAGAGGAAGCCGTTGCCGTGGCTGTCCTGGGCGAAATGGCAGTCGGCGCATTGCAGGCCCTTTTCGGCGTGGATGTCCATCAGATGGACCGCCTTGCCTTTCTGCTCGCCGGGCGGGACGAATTCGGGCGCTCCGGCCTTCGTGAACCTCTCCGGGTCGTCGGGCGCGACGACGGCGCCTTGGCCGTCGAGCAGATTGCCCTCGCGGTCGCGCTTGTAGACGGCGCGGAAGTTCCAGCCATGGCCGTGATAGTCGGCGAACTGGGTATGGCGGGCGAGCGGGTTGACCCGGTCGTGGACGTTGCGAAGGAAATCCACGTCCCCCCACAGGCCGCGCGGCGCGGCGCCCTCGGGGTTGCGGTCGAGTATTTCGAGCGTCCGGGCCGCGTCCGGATAACGCTGCCGTCCGAAGCCTTGCTGTTCCGCGGCGCCGTTCCTCGGCAGCCGGTTCTCGGGCCCCGGCCACATCAGGTCGGCGTCGGCCTCATAGTCCCACATCGTGTAGCCGAGATACGAGTTCAGGAAGATGTTGGGCTGGTGCATGTGGCAGCTCATGCACTGCGACGTCGGGATCGAGCGGGTGAAGGCGTGCTCCACCGGGTGGCCGCTCTCGGTTCGTCCGGCCAGCGTCGGGTCGATTGTCCGGGTCTGTCCGTCGCGTCCCGCGGCGGCCCAAGTCAGGCTGTGCCGGGGCTCGCGGTCGTTGGCGTAGACGACGTGGCAGCCGGCGCAGCCCGAATGGCGATAGTCGCCGGGCTGGTCGTTGGTGCCCATGAACCACATGTAGGGGTCGTTGAGCCGCGTCTTGTGGATGTTGAGCACGGGGATCGCGACTCGCAGGCCGGTGCCGGGACCGCGATTGGACTGGCGGATGTCGGGCCGTCCGCTCTCCTCCAGCCGCTGGACGGCGCCCGAAGGCGAAGGCAGGCCGATCTCCGGGAATTGCGTGCCGATCGTCCGCCCGCCGCGCTCGAACACCCGAAAGACGTCGCCGGGCGGGATGACGTGCCAGGTCGGCAGCGGATAGAGCTCGGCGAGGACGCCGCGCGCCTTCTGCTCCGGCGTGATCGCCTCGGGCGAGGGCGGCGAGACGACCTTCGCCGGCTCGCCCTGGCGGGTATAGGCTTCGCCGAATATGTAATTCTTGTAAGGGACGATGCCGTTATTGTAGGCCGCCCCGCCCCACAGCATCGCCCCCGAGGCCATCAGCGACCGCTCCGCCGCCTCGATCGTCTCGATATGGCAGGCGCCGCAAGCATCGCGCGCGACTCGATAGTCGGACGGATTGACGAAGCGGACATATTCGGTGCTCTCGATTTTGTGCTGGGTGTAGCTGCGCTTCGGATTGGCGCTGGACGGCCAGTGCCAGGCCCTGGGGTATCTGGGGAGGACATGCGCCTTGTCCCGCGCGGCGACATAGCGAGGGTCGTCATGCGGGAGCGCGGGGTCGCCCGAGACCGTCGCGTTGCCGCCGTGGCAGTCGACGCATCCCAGCACCACGGCCGGCGTCGCGTGCATCGTCTTGCGGTCGCTGTCGGCGTGGCAGGACACGCAGCCGGCGCTCTTCGCTTCGGCCGCGTCCCAGTCCTGCGTGCGCGGCGCGGCGGCTGCCCGGACGAGGCTGTAGTCGCGCGCGACCGGTTTCTCCCCCTCCGAGGCGAGGAGTGGAGCGGTCAGGGCGAGGATCGTCATCCCGGCGAAAGCCGGGACCCCGGCGAGGATGGAGCGCGGCAAGCCGAAGCCCCGGCTTTCGCCGGGGTGACGGAGGAGGGCGGCCAGCCACGCCATCAATAGCTCACGATCGCGTTCAGGAGGACCGAATAGTAGCGCTTGTCGCGATCGCTGTTGAAGAACAGGTCCCTGAACCCGGCGCCGGGCTGGAGCAGCGCGGCCGAGGCTCGGAAAACGACGTTCTGGGTGAATCTGGGCCGCCAGATGGCGGCAGCCGAGACGTCCCAGCCGATGTCGCGGGGGATCGATCCTTCGTTCCGCAGCGCCTGCAGGATGGCGGTCTTGTGGAACCAGAGGTGGTTGAGGTTGGCGCTGAGGCGCCACTCGGGGGTGACGTCGAAATCGGCGCCGCCGCCGAGCAGGATGGTGCCGGGATTGTTGAAGTTGGACTGGCCCTGCTCCTTGGACGAGCGCAGGGAATTCAGGATGCCGTTGCGGCCGTTGATCGAGACGGCGCGGCCGCCGCCGGCGAAGGGGATGGACTGGCGGATCCAGTAGCTGGTGTCGGCGCCGGCGAAGATCGGGTTCTCGAAGATGGCGTCGAAGCCGCCTTCATGATCGTCATACGGCTCGCCGTCGCCGCTCGCGAACAGGAACGCGCCGCGGAAGCGCATCCAGTTCACATCGTAGCTCGGCTCCGCGGCGAGGAAGAAGCTCCTGATCTTGCCGGTCTCGCCGGTGAAGATGTTGTTCCGGTCCCAGCCGAAGGCGCCGTAGGCGGAGGCGGAGAGGTTGATCCGGCCGACATGGCCGTCGGCGCTGTAGCCCAGGTAAGCGACTTCGTAATTGCGGGCGCGAAGGTTGCCGATCAAAGCGGGGCGGACCGGGAAGCCGTTATCGTCGACCTCGATATCGCCGCGCTCGCGGTTCACGTTCAACGTGACGCTGGCCTGGCTGGTCAGGCCGACGAACGGGAAATCCTGGCGGTAGAGGTTGGCGTGCAGCACCCAGTCCTTGCGCGGCGCCTGGAGGACGTTGTTGAGGCCGGAATTGGTGTCCTTCTCGAGGCGCCAGATCGCCATCAGATTATACTGGAAGCGGTTGTTGTCGCGGTTGCCGAACAGCCGGATGCCGAGCTGCTGGTCGTTGAACAGGAAGCCGCGGAAATCGAGCTGGAAGGGCTGGATCCCGACCCGGACGCTGTCGAAATCGTAGCGGTCGGAGACGTTGCGCAGGTGATAGTCGACGAACGCTTCCTGGACCCCGAGTGCATAGTCGAGCCGGCTCGTGCCCTTGCTCGGCTCGACGAACAGCACCCGCCGCTCCGAGACGTCGGCGTAATTGACGTTGAGCGCGAGGGTGAGCCGATATTCGATATGGGGCGGCATGTAGGCGGTCGAGCCCTTGATCAGCGCGATCCCGGCGATGAAGGTCTGGGAGAGGACGAGGCTGTCGTTCTTGCCGAAGACGTCGAGGCTGCCCGGCCGCGCCGTCGTCTGCACCCCGACCGGGATCGGGAAGGTGCGCGGCTCGACCACCGTGTCGGAGACGGCATTGGCGACGAAGAACCAGTCGTCGCCGTCGAGGCCGAGGAACTTGGGGGTGCGGCATCTGGGCCGCCCCTCGGCGCGCCGCTTCGCCTGCTCTTCCGCGGCGGGGAGGCAGATCGGGCGGTCGCCCTTCAGCGTGTTCTGGTTGTAGGGATCGAACCAGCGCTCGTGTTCGAGGCCCAGCGTCTCGATCAGACGCCAGCGGTCGGGAACGGGGATCTGGTCGGTCGGGAAGGCCTCGGGCGGCGGCGCCCGGATCGCGCCGGGATTGTCCTGACCGACCGGCGCCTCGAGTTCGCCCTGGGGAACGCCCGGGCGGCGCCGGCCTTCCTCGTCGGGGCGGGTGGGGAGGGGGTCGTCGGAAGGCGGCGCCTGGGCGAGCGCCGGAGCGCTCGCGGAGGCGAGCAGGAGGAAAAGCGCGGCCGTCCTCACTTGCCCTGGCACACATTCTGCTCGTTCGAGCCGAGGAAGGGCGCGAACGGGCAGTTGACGTAGCGCAGGCGGACGCCGTTGCCGACGGCGACGACGATCTGGTCGGCGCGGCGGGCCGGATCGGCGTTGCCCAGCGTGCCGAGACGCAGGCCCGCATTGTGGAGGCCCAGGAAACTGATCATGTCGTCCTGGTCGATACCGTCGCCGGAGACGCCGATGCCGCCGATCAGAGTGGTACCGCGATAGATCGGCACCGAGCCGGGAAAGATCTGGATGCCGTTGGCGAGCCGCGGCGTGTGGGTGCATTGCTGCGGGGTATCGACCGGATTGCCGAGGACGAAGCCGACATGCGCCTTCACGTCGGCCTCGACCAGCGCCGACTGCAGCCCGGTGGAGAAGGGGTTGAACTCGGCGATGGGCCGCGAGAAGGGGCCCGGCGGCCGACCGAGCTCGCCGTCCGGGAAATAGGGACGCGACAGATTGCCGTTGGCGCGATCCGTGAAGGCGAACTGGCCGGTCAGCGCATTGGGATCGCCGAGGAAGCTGCGCACCGCCGCCACATACATGCTGACGTCGGGATCCGGATTGGCCTGAAGCACGGCGCCTGCGCTCGCGCTGGAGAAGAAGGCCGCGGTGCGCGCCTTCTGGAGCGACACGTCGATGCCGAAGACCGGAGCGTCGGGCGAGCGGACGAGGCCGAGCGCCTGGCCGTTGGTGTCGACCACGGAGATGCTGACTTGGGCGCGGCTGTCGAGCGGGCGCCGGATCTGGGCGCGCGCGGCGCTCATGATCTTGAACGCCTCCTCGAGCAGGGCGGTGACTTCGGCGGCGGTGAGGGCGCCGTCGGTTCCGGGCCGGATCGGGTAGCGATTGGCGCCGGCGCCGTTGGTGAGGACGAAGGCGTCGAGGTTCGAGAATTCGGCCGCCGTGGCGGGCCGCAGGCCGGAAGCCTCGGTGCCGTAGGCGCGGCCCGCCAGCACCCCCATCGTCGAGTCATAATAGCCGCGCACCATGGTGAGGGCACCGGCGCTGCCGTTGATCGCGGCGAAGGCAGGAGCGCCGGCAGGGTTCGAGCGAAGATCGCCCGGGGTCGCGTCCGAAAAGCGCAGCAGCGTGCCGTCGACGCTGATCCGCTCCGCGCGTATGTCCTCAGGCGCCGCGAAGCCGGTGCTCGCGGCCAGGGCGATGGCCTCCTCACCGTCGCGGTCGACGTCCTGCACTTCGGGATCGAAGCCGTAGACGCCGTCCGCCATTACGCCGACGCCGCCCACCAGCACCCCGTTCCTGTAGAGCGGGAAGCCGCCCGGATCGGCGGCGAGGCCGAGCGGGGAGCGCTTCGGGCCGATGAAGGCGGCGGTCCCGACATTGCCGTTGAAGCGGGCGGCGAGGTCCGAGCAGGGAAGCTGGCTGAACTGGACTCCGAACAGGGGCCCGCTTTCGAGGCCGCGCGCCGCGGCCGAGGGCGGGAAATGCTCCTGGACGATCATGCTCGCGGTGCGGGTCGAAAAGGCGTTGCCGCCCGAGGAGAGATAGGCGCCGGTCACCGCCTTGGCGATCGCTCCGGCGACCGCTCCGGGGATGTCGACGCCTTGCAAATCGTGGGTGCTGCCGTTGGGGCCGCGCGGCACAGCCAAGCGCTGGTTCGAGCCGTTCATGGCGAAGACGGCGAGGACGTTGCCGACCCGGTCGACCACCGCGATGGTCGCCGGGAGCGACCGCGCCTGCGCTTCCGCGGCGCCCTGGGCGATGATCTGCTGAACGTCGGTCTGGCTCAGCGCGACGGCGGCCGGGACGTCGTAGAGGCGTCCGGCCGGCGGCGGCGGAGTCGGCGCCGGTGGCGGCGGAGGTGGCGGGCTTCCGCCCCCCCCGCCGCCGCCGCAGGAGGCGGTGACGAGGGCGGCGATGCCGATCAGCGCCCGCTTGCGTCTCATTTCAGCTTCCGGATCGCGGCCGCGGCGCGGCCCAGGCTCGCTCGGAATTCCCGCGGGCTGTAGGAATTGGGATCGCGCACCGCGCGGTAGGCGAGGTTGATGTCGCCGCGGATCGATCCGGCCTGGCCGGCGCCGACCTCCCCGGAGGCGACCAGCGCCGAGAGCAGGGTGTCCACCGCCATCACCGCCTGGACGCTTCCGGCATAATCGGTGAAGCGCGGCGCCACCGCATTGCCGGCGATCGTGTCGACGATGTCGAACAATTGCGCCCGGCTGACGCCCCGGGAGAGGTCGGCCGCGACCGCGTGCGCGCTTTCCCTCAGCCTGGCGGCAGCGGCGACGGCGGTGGCTCGGTCTTTGGTCAGGGCCGAGTGGAAGGCGCGGCTGTCCCGCTCGAAGCGCGGCGCGACTTGCGGCGCGGCGACCCGGGCGGCGGCGGCGAGCATGATCATGTTCTCGTCATTGTACGGCGGTGTGCCGGACGGGATCGGCCGCCCCGGATTGCCCTCGGCGCTCGGCTCGAAGCGGGGGTCGTCGGAGATGCGGCGGTGGCAGGAGTGGCAGTCGAAGAAATAGAATTCCGGGAACAGCCCCTCCGTCCCGCGCCCGGGCGTCGCGAACAGGGCCAGCGAGCGCTCGAGCGCCGCCGCCTGGCCGACCGCCCAGGTGGTGACTCCATTCGAGCGGCCCTTGCGCTGGACATAGTCGCCGTCCTCATTGTGGTGCTGCTGGAGGGTCGAGAAGAGGTCGAGCTCGAAGCTGATCCGCGGGTGGCCGGCGGCCATAATGCGGTGGTCGACGAACCGGCCGTCCTCGGCGCTTCCGAAATGGCAGTCGAGGCACCGCTCCGCTCGGACTCGCGGATCGTCGAGCGGGACCATGCCTCGCGAGACGTTGGCGGCGTGGGTGCCGCCGACCGCATAATGGCTGGCCAGCCAGCCCGACGCGGCGCCGTGGCAGCTTTCGCAGCCGACCCCGTCCGAAGGCTGCGAGCGGGCGGCGGCGGCGGAGGCGTGGCAGCCGAGGCACATCGGCGCGCTCGCCGCCTCGCCGATTCCCAGGCGCGACGCGATCGCCTTGGCGCGCGGCTCGGCCAGCACCCGCCAGGCGCGGCTGTGGGAGCCCGCGACGCTCGCCGGGTTCTGCCAGATCATCAGCTCGTCCTGGCGGACGATCTTCCCATTGGCTTCCGACCGGCCGTGGCAGGTCGATCCGGCGCAGCTCGCGACTCCGACGAAGCCGTGACCGGTGGGCTCTGCAGCGCCGGCGGGGTTGATGAGGACGATCAGCAGCAGAAGGAGCGAGGCGGCCAGCGCCGCCGCCGATGCCCCGATCGCTCCTGGCCGGCTCAGCGCCAT
>JAXDPG010000162.1:0-9502 GCA_034668485.1 Sphingomonadales bacterium | reverse complement strand
GCCGCCTCGTTGGCGCCGCCATGGGCGGGGCCCCACAGGCAGGCGATGCCGGCGGCGATGCAGGCGAACGGATTGGCCCCCGACGAGCCGGCGAGGCGGACGGTCGAGGTCGAGGCGTTCTGCTCGTGATCGGCATGGAGAATGAAGATCCGCCGCATCGCCCGCTCGACGACCGGATTGACCTCATAGGGCTCGGCCGGGACTCCGAAGGTCATCCTGAGGAAGTTGCCGGTATAGGTGAGGCTGTTCTGGGGGTACATGAACGGCTGGCCGAGCGTGTATTTGTAGGCCATGGCCGCGATCGTCGGCATCTTCGCGATCAGCCGGTGGCTGGCGATCATGCGCTGCTTGGGATCGGTGATGTCGGTCGAATCGTGGTAGAAGGCCGAAAGCGCGCCGACCACGCCGCACATCACCGCCATCGGATGGGCGTCGCGCCGGAAGCCGCGGTAGAAGGTGGCGAGCTGCTCGTGAAGCATGGTGTGGCGCGAGATGGTGTAGGTGAAGGTCTCGAGCTCGGCCTTTTGCGGAAGCTCGCCGTTCAAAAGCAGGTAGCAGACCTCCATGAAGGTCGAATGCTCGGCGAGCTGGTCGATCGGGTAGCCGCGGTGGAGGAGGATGCCCTCATCGCCGTCGATATAGGTGATCGCGCTCTCGCAGGCGGCGGTCGACGTGAAGCCGGGATCGTAGGTGAAGGCGCCGGTCTCCGCATAGAGCTTGCGGATGTCGATGACGTCGGGGCCGACCGAGCCGGCGCGGACCGGAAAGCCGTGGCTGTTGCCTTCGCCCAGGGTGAGAGTGGCCTGTCCGTCCGCCATCTTATTCTGCTCCGTCCATCCGGTCCGCGATGCGGGCGAGGCTTTCGTCGCGCCCAAGCAAGACCAGAACATCGAAAATGCCGGGCGAGGTGGCCCGTCCGGTGAGCGCGGCGCGGAGCGGCTGCGCCACCTGCCCGAGCTTGACGCCCGCGCCTTCCGCCGTGCCGCGCACCGCCGCCTCTGTGGCGAGCGCCGTCCATTCGTCAAGCGCATTGAGTGCACTCCACGCGCGCTCGAGCAGCCGGGGGGCCTCGCCGGCGAGCAGCTGGGCCGCTTTCTCATCGAAGTCGAGCGGACGGCTCTGGAACAGGAAGGTAGAATTTTCAGCCAGTTCGTTGAGGTTCTTCGCGCGTGGCTTGAGCTCCGGCATGGCCCGGACGAGCAGCTCGATCTCGGCGGCGGCGAGGTCGCGGCCGATCAGCCTGCCGACCCGCGGCGCGACCAGGGCGGCGAGGCGCCCGTCATCGGCCTCGCGAATGTAGTGGCCGTTCAGATTCTCCAGCTTCTTGAGGTCGAAGCGCGAGGGCGACTTGCCGACCTGGGCGAGGTCGAACCACTCGACCGCCTGCGCCTTCGAGATCACTTCGTCGTCGCCATGGCCCCAGCCGAGGCGGAGGAGGTAGTTGAACAGGGCCTCGGGAAGGATTCCGAGCTCGTCGCGATAATCGTCGACCCCGAGGGCGCCGTGACGCTTGGACAGCTTCGCCCCGTCGGGTCCGTGGATCAGGGGGACGTGGGCGTAGACCGGTTCCGGCCAGCCCATCGCCTTGACGATGCCGAGCTGGCGGAAGGCGTTGTTCAGATGGTCGTCGCCGCGGATGACGTGGGTGACGCCCATGTCGTGATCGTCCACCACGACGGCGAGCATGTAGGTGGGCGTGCCGTCGGAGCGGAGCAGGACCATGTCGTCGAGCTCTTCATTCTGGACGGTGACTCGCCCCTGGACGAGGTCGTCGATGACGGTCTCGCCCTCGCGCGGGGCCCTGAGGCGGACGACGAAGGGGCCTTCGCGAGCGGGGGCGCCGTCCCGCCACGGGCTCTCGATCCGGTAGGGGCGGCGCTCGGCCTGGGCCTTCTCGCGTCCCGCGGCCAGCTCCGCGGCGCTCATGTAGCAGCGATAGGCGTGGCCGCGGGCGACGAGCTCGTTGGCGATTTCGGCGTGACGGGCCTGGAATTGAGACTGGTAATATTCGTGGCCGTCCCAGTCGATTCCGAGCCATTTCAGGCCGTCGAGGATGACGTCGATCGCTTCCTGGGTGGAGCGGGCCTGGTCGGTATCCTCGATGCGCAGCAAGGCGCGGCCGCCGTGTCGGCGGGCGTAGAGCCAGCTGAACAGGCCGGTGCGGGCATTGCCGATATGAAGGAAGCCGGTCGGCGAGGGCGCAAAGCGGGTGACGACCTGCGCCGGCGGGACGGTTGCGCTCAAGCGCCTTTTCTCCAAGGATGCGGGCCATGACGGCCGGTGACGGATGCGCCCCTAGCATAGCGGATCGGCCGCCACAAAGGGGCGTGGCCGCAATCCGTCGTCCCGGCGAAGGCCGGGACCCCAGGGGGTGAAAGGCTCGGCGCCCATTTTCGCTGGGATCCCGGCTTTCGCCGGGATGACGGCGTTGCGCCGGCTCTCCGCCCGCCTCGAAGAGCTTGCCGACGCCGAGCGGGATCAGTTGCCGCTCTGGCTGCCGGTCGGCCTCGGCCTCGGCAGCGCCGCTTGGTTCGCTCTGCCGGACAGCCGCGCCTGGGCGGCCTTCCTGCTCCTTGCCTCGGCGCTCACGCTCGCCCCGCAGGCGCTCGCGCCGGGCACGCGCTGGGGCCGCGCCGTCTCGATCTTCTGCCTCGCCGCGATCCTCGGCTGCGCCAACATCTGGTGGAAGGCGGAGCGGGTCGCGGCGCCGGTGCTGGCCCATGCCCGCGCCGCCGAGTTCGATGCGGCGATCCTGTCCTTCCAGCGCCTGCCGGCGCGCGACTCCGTCCGGCTGGTGGTGAAGCCGCTCGGCGACCCCGAGCTGCCGCCGCGGCTCAGGGTCAATGTCGACGCCGCCAAGGCGCCGCCGGGGCTGCGGTCCGGAGCGAGGGTTCGGCTGCGCGGCTATCTGATGCCGCCGGCGCCGCCGGCGGTGCCCGGCGCCTACGACTTCGCCCGCGCGGCCTGGTTCCAGGGCATAGGCGGCAGCGGCCGGGTGACGGTCGTGCATCTCGCCGCCGCGGCCGGGGAGCAGGGGTGGCAGGCGCGCCTCGCCGACGCCCGCCAGCGCCTCGCCGATCATATACGCGAGCGGCTGCCGGGCGGGGCCGGGGGCATCGCCGCCGCGCTCGCCACCGGCGACCAGGGCGGGATCCCGCAGGAGGATGCGGACGCGATGCGCCGCTCCGGCCTCGCCCATCTGCTCTCGGTCAGCGGCCTCCACCTCACCGCCGTCGTCGGCGCGGTGATGCTCCTGACCCTGAAGCTGCTCGCGCTCAGCCCCGCCCTGGCGCTGCGCTTCCGCCTCGTGCTCGTCGCCGCGGGCGCCGGTGCACTGGCCGGCATCGGCTACACCTTGCTGACAGGTGCCGAGGTGCCGACGATCCGCTCCTGCATAGCCGCTCTGCTCGTGCTCGCGGGCATTGCGCTCGGCCGCGAAGCGCTCACGCTCAGGCTGGTCGTGGTCGGTGCCCTGATCGTCCTCCTGCTCTGGCCCGAGTCGCTGCCCGGCGCGAGCTTCCAGATGAGCTTCGCCGCGATCACCGCCATCGTCGCCCTGCACGAGCATCCGCGGCTGCGCGCCCTGCTCGCGCGCCGCGACGAGCTCTGGCCGATGAAGCTCGGCCGCTTCCTCGCCGGCCTCGTCCTCACCGGCGTCGCGGTGGAGCTGGCGCTGATCCCGATCGCCCTGTGGCACTTCCATCAGACCGGCCTTTACGGCGCTCTCGCCAACATCGTCGCCATCCCGCTCACCACCTTCGTCGTCATGCCGCTGGAAGCGCTTGCCTTGCTGTTCGACCTCGGCGGCCTGGGCGGGCCTTTCTGGGCCATGACGGGGACGGCGCTCGACCTGCTCCTCGCTCTCGCCCGTGGCACGGCGGCGGCGCCGGGGGCGGTGGCGAGGCTGCCGGCCATCGGCACGGCCGCCTTCGCGCTGATGGTGGCCGGCGGGCTCTGGCTGGCGCTCTGGCGGAGGCGATGGCGCCGCTGGGGATTGCTGCCGGTCGCGGCGGGCGCGCTGTCGGCGCTGTCGACGCCGACGCCGGACCTGCTGGTGACCGGCGACGGACGCCACCTCGCCGTGCGCACCGCCTCGGGCGAGCTGGCGCTGCTGCGCGGCCGCGCCGGCGACTATGTGCGGGACCTGCTTTCCGAGAGCGCCGGGCTCGACGGCGAGCCGGGCGAGCTCGAGCAGCTCCCGGTCGCGGCGTGCAGCGCCGATTTCTGCTCGGCACGGGTCCGCGGCTGGCGCCTGCTCGCCCGCCGCAGCGTCCGTATGGTGCCGGTCGACGCTCTGAAGCGCGCCTGCGCCGAGGCCGACATCGTCGTGTCGGACCGGCGCCTGCCCGCCGCCTGCCGGCCGCGCTGGCTGAAGGCGGACCGGCCGATGCTCGAGCGCAGCGGCGGCCTCGCGATCACGCTCGGCGGGGCGCCGCGGGTGACGACCGTCGCCGCCGGCGACCGCCATCCCTGGATCCGACGATGACCGCACCCTCGTCAATCGGTGCCAGGCACCAAGTCCCAACGCGTTGATTTCATTGGTGGGGGGCGGATCGCGCCCTCGTAATTGGTGCCAGGCACCAAGCTGCAAGACGTTGATTTCATTGGGGGGAGGCGGACCGTATCTTCGTCAATCGGTGCCAGGCACCAAGCTGCAAGACGTTGATTTCATTGGGGAGGTGGCCGGATCAGCGCCGGCGCTCGGCCCGGTTCTGGCGCTCGATCGCCATCAAGGTGCCGAGGCACAGCATCACCGTCAGCATCGCCGAGCCGCCGTAGGAGAAGAGGGGCAGGGGAATGCCGACCACCGGGGCGAGGCCCATCACCATCATCAAATTGATGGCGACGTAGAGGAAGATGGTGGTCGTCAGCCCGGCCGCGGCGAGCCGCTGGAAGCGGTCTTTGGCGTCGAGGGCGACGCCGATGCCCCAGCGGATGACGAAGGCATAAGCGGTGATCAGCAATATGCCGCCGATCAGCCCCCATTCCTCGGCCATGGTGGCGAAGATGAAGTCGGTATGGCCCTCGGGGAGATAGTCGAGGTGGCTCTGGGTGCCGTTCAGGAAGCCCTTGCCGAACACTCCGCCCGATCCGATCGCGATCTTCGACTGGCTGATATGATAGCCGGCGCCGAGCGGGTCGGATTCGGGGTTGAGGAAGATCAGAACCCGGTTGCGCTGGTAATCGTGGAGGAAGCTGAAGGCGACCGGGCCGGCGACGGCCAGCAAAGCCGCGCCGCCAAGGAAGATCCGAAGCGGCAGCCCGGCGAGGAACATGATCGTGAGCCCGCCCGTCGTCACCATCACCGCGGTGCCGAGATCCGGCTGGACGAGGATCAGCGCCGCCGGAATGCCGATCAGGGCCGCGGCCGGCCAGATGCCGTTCCAGCGCCGGGTCTCGCTGACGGGGAGCAGGTCGTAGAAGCGCGCGACGGCGAGGATGATCACCGGCTTCATCAGCTCGGAGGGCTGCAGGTTGATGAAGCCGAGGTTGAGCCAGCGCTGGGCGCCCTTGCCGACGAAGCCCAGCGCCTCGACCAGGATGAGGAGGAGAATGACCGCGCCGTAGGCGGGAAAGGCGATATCCTTCAGAATCTGCGGCCGAACCCGCGAGATGGCGATCGCCATGCCCATGAACACGGCGAAGCGCACGCCCTGCGGCAAGGCCCAGGGCATCAGATGGGCCCCCGCCGCCGAATAGAGGACGAGCAGGCCGAAGCCGGTGATGAACATGACCAGCAGCAGCATCCGCCACGGCAGCTCCGCGATCGGCGCCGGGATCAGCGGGTGGGATCTCATATCGTCGTCGGCGGCTTGCGCGGATTCTGCGTGAGGACGGCCGGCTTCGGCTTTTCGATGGGCGGCTCGGGGGGCTTGGAAGGCCGCCACGCGTCGGCGCGGCGCTGCATCCGCTCGGCGATGGTGCCGCCCCATTGCTCCTCGAGCGCGGCCAGCGACGCCATCGCCTTGGCCTTGTCGAACAGATAGGTGAGCGTGTCCCGGCAGATCGGCGCCGCCACCGTGGCCCCCCAACCGCCATGCTCGACGATGACGGCGCAGGCGTAGCGAGGCTTGTCGGCAGGGGCGAAGCCGACGAACAGGCTGTGGTCGCGCATCCGCCAGGCGAGGCTCTCGTTGGAGCGGACTCCGCCGGCGCGCTCGCCCATCGTGATCCGCCGCACCTGGGCGGTACCGGTCTTGCCGGCGAGCAGCACGCCCTCGACCGGCAGCTTGGCCCCCGTCGCCGTGCCATGGCCGTTGACCACCGCGGTCATGGCGTCGCGGACGAAGGCGAGATGCTCGGCGGTGACCGGCAGCAAGGGCGGCGACTGGATATTCTTCTCCCGCACGATGCGCGGCTGGATCAGCTTGCCGCTGGCGATGCGGCCCACCATCACCGCCAGCTGCAGCGGATTGACCAGTACGTTGCCCTGGCCGATCGACATATTGATCGTGTCGTAGGCCTGCCATTTGCGCTTGTACTTGCGCTCCATCCATCCGGGATCGGGGACGGTGCCGAAACGCTGGGTCGGCACCGGCAGGTCGAACTTCTGGCCGAGCCCCAGCCGGCGCGCCATCGACGCGATGACGTCGGCCCCCGCCTGAAGGCTGGTATGGTAGAAATAGATGTCGCAGCTGCGCTCCACCGCGGCGTGCATGTCGACCGAGCCGTGGACGGTGTCGCAGTGGAAGATGTGGTTGCCGACGCGATAGGCGCCGGTGCAGACGACGTGCTTGTTGGGGTCGATCCCGGCCTCGAGGAAGGCGAGCGACATCAGAGGCTTGATCGTCGATCCCGACGGGTAGAGGCCCTGGAAGACCTTGTTGATCATCGGATGGCGCTCGTCCTCCGCCATCATGTCCCAATCCTTGTGGCTGATGCCGTCGGAGAAGCTATTGGGGTCGTAGGCGGGCATCGAGGGCATGGCGAGGATCTCGCCGGTCCGGCAGTCGAGGACGACGACGGCGCCGCTATTGTCGCCGAGGCGCCGCGCGGCATAGGAATGGAGGCCGATGTCGAGGGTGAGCTGGAGCGGCGGGCCGCTCCTGTCCTGGACGGTCTCGAGGTTGCGGACAAGGCGGCCGTGGGCGGTGACCTCGATCCGCTGCGCGCCGGGATGGCCGCGAAGCCTTTGCTCCATCGTCTTCTCGAGCTCGTCCTTGCCGACCTTGAAGCCCGGCGTGATCAGCAGCGGATTCTTGTCCTCGGCCTGGTAGTCCTCGCGGCTCGGAGTGCCGACATAGCCGGTGAGGTGGGCGACCGCCGCGCCTTCGGGATAGTAACGCGAGAAGGAACGCAAGGGCGACACGCCCGGCAGCTCCGGGAGGCGCACGGTGACGGCGGCATATTTCTCGAACGGCAGATTCTCGGCGACGGGCACCGGCTGGTAGCCGGCGGCCCGGCCCAGCTCCTCGCGGATCCGATCGACCTCGTCCGGCGGCAGCTCGAGCAGCCGGGTGAGCTCGGCGATGATCCGGTCGGGCTCCTTGAGCCGGTCGGGGATGAGATCGACCCTAAAGTCGCTCCGGTTGATCGCGATCGGCTGGCCGTGGCGATCGACGATCCAGCCCCGCCGCGGCGGGATCAGCCGCATCTGCACCCGGTTCGATTCGGAGAGCAATTTGTAATGCTCGTTCTCGGCGATCGAGAGCCAGGCCATGCGCGCTCCAAGCGCGGTCGCCATCGCTCCCTGGAGGCCGCCCAGCACCAGCGCGCGCCGGGTGAAGGTGAAGACCTGGCTGTTCTCGGTGATGACGGGGCGGGCGCGCCTCTTCATCGCGCCAGCCGCCACCGGTCGAGGGCGACGACCAGCCGCGCCACCAAAGGGTAGGCGAAGATCGACAAAGCGAGCTGCGGCAGCAGCACCGGATATTCGGTCGGGCTTCCCATCAGCCGCGCAATATACCAGCCTCCGGTCGTGTAGAGGAGGATGGCGAGGGCGGCGAACAGCCAGTCCAGCCAGTAATCGCGCCAGCCGACCCGGCTGTCGACGACGTCGAGGAGCAGGAAGGTCAGGGTCCACAGCGCCATCGACTGGCCGATCGGAAGGCCGGCGACGAGGTCGTTGAACAGGCCGAGCGGCAAGGCGACGTGCGCCTGCCACATTTCCGGCCTGAGCAGCCGCCAGGCGAGCAGCACGAGGAAGGCGAAATCGGGCACGATCGGCGAGGTCGCGACATAGGGCCACAAGGCGAGCAGGGAGGCCGTCAGAGTGCTCAGGATCGGCACCCACTGGCGCCGGAAGCCGAGCAGGGCGACGTCGCGGCTCGATCCGGCGATCCGGCTCATTGCCCGGCGTCCCTCAGCGCGGTCTCGGTCGCTTCCGACAGCGGCAAATCGGCGAGCGGCTGGTAGACGTTGAGAACCACCGCATAATCGACCGCCGAGGGGTCGGCGAGCGGCTTGGCCACCGTCCGGTCCCCCTGCACCGACACGACGACGGCGACCGGGATGTTGGGCGGATAGACTCCGCCGACGCCGGAGGTGACGAGCAGGTCGCCGCGCCGGAACGGATTGCGCCCGACCTCGAGCGTCTTGAGGTCGATCGTGCCGTCGCCATGGCCGCTGGCGATCGCCGGAGTGCCGTCGCGGACCAGCCGCACCGGGACGTTGCTGGCGCTGTCGCCGACGAGGAGGACCCGGCTCGCCCAGCGTCCGCTCTCGATCACCCGCCCGACCAGACCGTCGGCCGAGCGCACCGGCTGCCCCGGCCGGACTCCGGACGAGCCGCCCGCCGAGAGGGTGGCGAGGCGGCGCACCGAGGCGAAGGAGGAACCGACGATCCGGGCCACGGCCACCGCATCGTCCGCCTCGCCGGTGAGCTTGAGCAGGGCCTTCAGCCGCTTATTCTCGAGCTCGGTCGCGCGAGCCTCGATCAGCTTCCGGCGCGAGGCCTGGAGCCGCTGCTTGAGCGACGAATTCTGCGAGGCCGCCTGCAGGTAATTGCCGGCCGAATCGCCGACCCCGCCGAAGAAGCGGACCACGTCGCGCCCCGCCGCCCCGATCGGCCGGGTCAGATCGAGGGCGACCCCCTTGAGAGCGTTGAAGCCGGTGGGATCGACCTTGGCGATGAGCAGCAGCAGCCCGGCGAGCAAAACGCCGCCGACCGCGATGACGTAGCTCAGGAACAGCCCATATTGCGCCCGGCGCGAGAAGCCGGGGCGGCGGGTCGACGGCGGGGCCACCTATGTGCCTCCCCGGCCCGGCCCTAGGCGGTCAGCAGAACGCCGCGGAAGATTTCCTCCTCGAGCGCCCGTCCGGTGCCGATGGCGACGCAGGTCAAGGGATCGTCGGCGACCGTGACCGGCAGCCCGGTCTCGTCGCGCAGCACCTCGTCCAGTCCCTGCAGCAAGGCCCCGCCGCCGGTCAGGACGATGCCCTGGTCGACGATGTCGGCGGCGAGCTCGGGCGCGGTGTTCTCGAGCGCGATCCTGACCCCCTCGACGATCGTCCCGACCGGCTCCGACAGCGCCTCGGCGATCTGGCGCTGGTTGATCGTGAT
>JAXDPG010000161.1:0-2774 GCA_034668485.1 Sphingomonadales bacterium | reverse complement strand
TCGCCGCGGCCAAGGCCGCGCTGGCCGGCAAGGCGGTGCGATCGCTCAGCATCCTCTGGCACGAGGACGTCCGCAAATGGCATCCCGGCCAGGAATGGATCTGGGCGCCGGGCGGCTTCGGCGTGTTCGACCCGGGCATCAACGCCCTCTCCATCGCGAGCCGGATCCTGCCTTCGCGCCTGTTCGTGCGCGAGGCCAGTCTCGCCTTCCCGGCGAACCGGCAGACGCCGATCGCCGCCCGCATCGGCTTCGCCGGCGGGTTCGAGGCGGATCTGGACTGGCGCTACAGCGAGGGAGAGCGCTGGACGATCCGGGTCGAGACCGAGGAGGGCGGTGTCGTCGAGCTGCTCGACGGCGGCGCCCGCCTCAGCCTCGGCGGGGTGCCGCAAGAGGTCGGCTCGCTCGGCGAATATCCGTCGCTCTACGCGCGTTTCGCCGAACTGGTCGAAACGGGGACGAGCGACGTCGACCGCGAGCCGCTCCGACTCGTCGCCGACGCCTTCCTGGTCGGCGGCCGCGAGACCGTCGAGCCGTTCGACTGGTGATCACCAATAGGTGGCGTAGAGGGCGATCAGGATCAGGATCACCCCGGCGGCGCCTATGTTGAAGCTGGGTGGCGTCCGGTAGCGCACCCCTTCCATGGTGATGAGGTTGGAAGCGGCCGGCGCCGGGCGCAGCAGCGAGACCAGCACCGCCAGTCCGAGCGCGGCCAGGAAGACGAGGCCCATCCGGTCCATGAAGGGCAGGTCCGGCCAATAGGTCCGGCCGAGATAGGAAAGCAGCACCGACGAGACCGCCGCCGCGATCGCGCCGCCTTCGGTCGCCCGCTTCCAGAACAGTCCCAGGAGGAACATGACGACGATGCCGGGGGTGAAGAAACCGGTGAACTCCTGGATGAACTGGAAGGCCTGGTCCGACTTGCCGAGCAAAGGCCGGGCCGTCAGGATGGCGATGACGATCGCCGCGACGGCGCTGGTGCGTCCGACCAGCACCAGCTCCTTCTCGCGCTTCGCCTGCGCCGGTGCCGCTTCGTCGACTTCCGGATGGGCGATATCGCCTTCCTGCGCCGGCGCGTCCGGGTCGCGGCGGAACTTGGCGTAGATGTCGAGGGTGAAGATGGTGGCGATCGAATTGATCTTGGAAGCGGTCGACGCGATGATCGCGGCGATCAGCGCCGAAAAGACGAGCCCGAGTATGCCGGACGGAAGATAGCGCAGCATCGTCGGATAGGCCTGGTCGGGCTTGTCCAGCCCGGGCGCCAGCATCACCGCGGCGATTCCCGGCAGGACGACGATCACCGGCATCAGCAGCTTCAGATAAGCGGCGAATACCACCCCCTTCTGCGCCTCGGCGATGTTCCTCGCGGCCAGCGCGCGCTGGATGATATATTGGTTGAAGCCCCAATAGCTGAGGTTCGCGATCCACATGCCGCCGATCAGCACGGAGAGGCCGGGCAGCTCCTTGTAGTGCGGGCTGTCGCGCGACAGGATCATGTCGAAATGCTCGGGCAGCCGCACCGTCAGAATGTGCAGCCCGCCGAGGATACCCGCGTCGCCGCCCAATTGGCCGAGCGTGATTCCGGAGACGAGCAGGCCGCCCATCACCAGCAGCGTGACCTGGACGATGTCTGTCAGCGCCACCGCCTTGAGGCCGCCGTAGAGCTGGTAGAGCAAGGCGAAGGCGCCGAGGCCGATTATGGCGACGTCCTGGTCGACCCCCGCCACCCGGTTGACCGCGATCGAGCCGAGCCAGATGATCGAGGTCAGGTTGACGAAAATGTAGAGGGCCAGCCAGAACAGGGCCATCAGAGTCCGGATATGCGGCCCGAAGCGCTGCTCGAGGAACTGGGGCATCGTGTAGATGCCGTTCCTGAGGAAGATCGGCAGGAAGAACTTGCCGACAATGAGCAGCGTCAGGGCCGCCATCCATTCGTAGGAGGCGATGGCCAACCCGATCACGTAACCCGATCCCGACATGCCGACGATCTGCTCGGCGGAGATGTTGGCGGCGATCAGCGAGGCGCCGATCGCCCACCACGGCAGGGTGCGCGAAGCGAGGAAATAATCGGTCGTGTCCTTCCGGTGGCCGGCCCGCTCGCGGCTGACGAATTGGGCGAGGCCGAAGATGCCGATCGCGTAGGCGATGACGACGACGATATCGATGGTCGCAAGCTGCACGACGGTTCTCCCCCACCCCCTGGCGCAGGGCTGTTGCCGCCCCAGTGAAGGAATTATAGGATTAAATCGCCCTGTCCAGCGGGGGTGTGGGGAAGGAGGGGAGCGTGGAAGAAACCGGCGGGCTCGGCGACGGGGCGGGCCGCAACCTCACTTTCGCTATGCTCGACGCGCTCGGCCGGGCGATCGTCACCGGCGCCTACGAGACCCGGCGCTTCCCGACCGAGGCCGAGCTGGCAATCGAGCATGACGTCAGCCGCTCGGTGACCCGGGAGGCGGTCAAGATGCTGACCGCCAAGGGCCTGCTCACCGCCCGACCGCGCAAGGGGACGACGGTGCAGCCCTCCTCCTCGTGGAACCTGTTCGACACCGATGTTCTGCGCTGGCTGCTCGAGCGCAAATTCTCGCTCGAGCTGCTGCGCCAGTTCAGCGAGCTCAGGATCGCGATCGAGCCCGAGGCGGCGGCGCTCGCCGCCCGCGAGGCCGACCCGGAGGCGGTCGCCGCCATCGCCGCCGGCTATGCCCGGATGGAAGCCGCGGAGGCCGGGCGGGACGATGCGCTCGAATCCGACATCGCCTTCCACATCGCCGTGCTCGAGG
>JAXDPG010000160.1:0-4294 GCA_034668485.1 Sphingomonadales bacterium | reverse complement strand
CGTGCACCGAGGTTAGGCCGGTGACGTCGGCGAGGTCGGCCTGGGTGAGCGGCAGCGCATAGCCCTTGTCGTCGGCCAGCCCGACCAGCCGCAGCCGGATCATCAGCTCGCACAGTATCTGCGCGATCCGGGCGACCGCGCTGCGCCGGCCGATCGAGAGGATCTTCTCGCGGTGGATGGCCGCGTCGAGCAGCGTCGAGAACCACAGCATCCGGGCGAGATGGGGATGGGTCTCGGTGATTCCGCGCAGCGCGTCGTGCGGGACCGCCGCCACCCGGACCGCCGTCATCGCCCCGACATGATGGTCGAGCCGCTTCAAGAGGAAGCCGTGGAGGTCGACGAAATCGCCGGCGACGTGAAGCTCCATGATCTGCCGCTGGCCGTCGGAAAGGTCCTTGTATCGGCAGATCAGGCCCTCGATCAGGAGCGTCGAGGCGCTGAGCGTCGTCCCGGCGCGCACGATCGGCCTTCCCGCCGGATATTCGCGTATCTCGGCGACCGAGGCGCGCAGCACCGCCTCCTCATCCGCGGTGACGACGTCGCGGGCCCGCAGCTTGAGCATCAGCGCGGAAACGGCTTCGGCCGCGTCGGCGTCGGTCACTTCAGCCACCGTCGCGGACCAGGGCGCGGGCCGGGAGGCCGGCGGCCAAGCCGCCGCCGGGCAACGGGCAGATCCGGTGGCCGGCCAGTTCGATGCCGAAATCGGTCGCGAAAGTCACCAGGACGCCCGCCACCATGCCGAGGATCAGACTGCCCATCTTCGCCTTCCGTTTCGAGCGCCGCTATAGCACGGATTGGCGGCTTGCCAGCATGGTTCGATGGCCGGGCGCCGCCTTCCCCCTTTTCCCGACTGCGCGTGAAATTCGTATGCTTAGCGACATATCGGATGGTGACTTTCCCTATTTCCACGGATTATTTGGCCTTTCCTTTACGCGATCTTGTCTGGCCGGACGTTGACCTTTGCGGGACGTCGTCTAACCTGCGCCGCGGGGCTGAGAGGCGAGCCGAACAATTTGCCGCAGCATGAGCTCCAGCCGCGAAACGGATCCCGCGGTGGCAAGGGATCCGGCAGGGAGGGACTCGTGGCCCGTATTGTGAGTCAAGGCGCGCAGCAGGAGCGCGACGCCAAGGACAAGTTCACCGATCTCGCCGCCCTGCAGGCTATCGCGCAGGGAGCGATCGACGTCGAGCTGTTCACCATCCCGCTCTACATGACCAGCCTCTATTCGATCGAGGGGATGCATGAGATCAACGGGGGGAACAACCGGCTCTATCTCGGCCGGCTGTGGCCGGGCTCGAAGACCAAAGCCGCTCCGGCCAACGCCAACGAGGAGGCCTTCAACATCGTTTTCTCGGTGTTCATCCAGGAAATGCTGCACCTGCAGATGGCGGCGAACATGGCCAGCGTGGTCGGTGCCAAGCCGGATTTCACCAGCGCCGCCCTCCAGGACGAACGCCACGGCTGGACCTGCTACGGTCCCAATCTCAGCGTCATCCCGAACATCATCGATCTCAAGGACACGGTGAACGAGAACGTCGCCGTCAATATCGGTCCGCTCGATGCCGACCGAATCGACCTCTTCCTCGCCATCGAGCAGCCGGAAGACGACGCCAAGAAGGCGATCAAGCCGGGCTGCGAGAAGAAATATTTCCCGAACGCGCCGTTCGACGGCTGGAAGCGCGGCGATCCGCTGCCGATGTTCGGAACGATCGGCTGGATGTACCAATGCTATTATGACTATCTGAGCCTTCGCTACAGCGACGGCTCGACGCTATGGGACCTGGTCTGGTCGAGAGCCGCAAAAGGCGCCCCGGTGCAGAACGACCTGTTCAACGCCGCCTCCGGCGGCCACCCGATGCGCGAGTTCATGGGCTTCAACACGATCATCGCCCTCACCTACAAGGACATCGCCTTCGAGCAGATGGTGTCGATGATGGACGCCATCACCGACCAGGGCGAAGGCAGCGAGATCAAAAGACGGCCCGAGCTGCTCCAGAAGGTGAAGCCCAAATACTGCCCGGAACGGGAAGCGCTGGAATCGGACTATCCGAGCTACGACGCCCACGGCGCGATCGCTCCCTCGGCCGACGCCGAGGCGCGCTTCGGCAACGATTCGGACGACCATTATGAGCGGTTCCAGAAGGTGCAGAAGCTGATCGAGGCCGGCTCGATCACGACCTGGGCGAACAATCCGAAGGTCGGCCACTGGCAGGCGAGCGACCTCAAGACCCCCGATTACGGCGACAATACCTATAACGACGTGCTGCCCAGCGCCGACGACATTGCCGGCGCCCTGAACCGGCTCGCCGGCGCGCCGGACAGCCACACCCTGCTCAGCCAGGCGGCGATCGGGGCGATCGCCGGGGTCACCACCGTGCTCGACGCCTATTGGGCGCCGCCGGCCGGAAGCGTGCTCTTCCCCTATCCCTCGATGGCCGGTTCCGGCGACCGGATGGCGATCGCCTGGGCGGTGACCGGCAAGACGCCCGATCTCGCGATCGGCATCGAACCGCCCGTTCCGGACACCCTCAAACATGCCTGCCAGGGCCTCGATTTCGACAATGGCGGCAAGAACGATTGCGCCCAGGTCTCGATCTTCCACAGCTGCAAGGGCTCGAACAATTGTCACGCCCAAGGCGGCTGCGGCTTCGTCCAGGTGACCACGGGCGGAGGCAATTGCAGCGGCAGTGCCCCGAAGAGCGGCGGCGGCGGCGGCAATTGCGGCACGGTGCTGTCGACCCGCGCCTTCGGCGGCAATTGCGGCTGGCCGCCGCCCCCGCCGAGCACTTTCTATTCGGCGCCGAGCGACAACAAATGCTCGACCTTGGGCGGCTGCGCCGTGCCAATCTCGGCCTCGCAGCTCTATCCCACCGAAGGCGTGATGCAGATTTTCGACTTCCAGACCGATTCGAAGACCAAGGCGATCACCTCCGATCCGATCTGCCGGATGCGCTACAAGATCGGCGAAGCCGTCCACGACGTCGCCTATCGGGCCTTCGAAGAGGTGATGAACTACCGCCAGATGCCGCCGGAGGATAAGCCGAAGCCGAACGATCTCAGGCTCGCTTTCCCGCCCTCGACCTGATGGCGCGGGCCGATCCCGTTCCTTCCTGCCCGCCGAGGCTCGGCTTTCCGGACCTCGGCGACGGCGTCGGCCTGCGCGATCCCCATTTCGCGCATCTGATGCGCGCCGATCCCTCGGCCTGGGGCGCCGACTGGTTCGAGATCCTCAGCGAGAATTTCCTCGATCATCGCGGCTATGCCGCGCACGTGCTGGAGCGGGTGGCCGCCCATCGCCCGGTGGTGATGCACGGCGTGTCGCTGTCGATCGGCAGTTCCGACCCGCTCGACACCGCCTATCTCGACAAGCTCGCCGAACTGGCCGCGCGGGTGGAGCCGGTCTGGATTTCGGACCATCTCTGCTGGACCGGCATCGCCGGCACGAACAGCCACGATCTGCTGCCCATGCCTCTCACGGAGGCCAGCCTCGCTCATGTGACGACCCGGGTAGGCGAGGTGCAGGACCGCCTCGGGCGCCCGCTCATCCTCGAGAATCCAAGCTCTTATCTGCAGTTCGCAGGCGCTCAGATGCCCGAATGGGAATATCTCGGCCGCCTCGCGGAAGATTCCGGCTGCGGCCTGCTGCTCGACGTCAACAACGTCTATGTCAGCGCCTTCAACCACGGCTTCGACGCCGCCGCTTACATCGCGGCGCTGCCGGCCGAGCGGATCGTCCAGGTCCATCTCGCCGGCCCGCGCGACTGCGGCACCCACCTGCTCGATACCCACGACAGCCCGGTGCTGGAGCCGGTCTGGGCGCTCTACCGGCAGGCCCAGCGCCGCACCGGCGGAGTCTCCACATTGCTCGAGTGGGATTCCAGCATCCCGCCTTATGAGGAGCTGCTCGCCGAGCTCGGCAAGGCCAGGGCCTGGCGCTCCGCGGAGGCGGTCCGTGCCTGAGCTTCTCGCCGATCTGCAGGGATGGATGCTGGACGCCATCGTCGCCGGCTCGGCCGAACCGGAGGCGGTGCGCGCCCGGATCGCGGAGGGCGGCCGGCTCGGACCGGAGGGGCGCTTCGCCATCTATGCGAACGGCTATCGCAGCCGGCTGCTCGAGACGCTCCGCGACGAGTTCCCGGCGCTTCGCCTGCTGGTCGGGGAGACCGTCTTCGAGCTGTTCGCTCGAAGCTATATCGCCGCGCACCCTCCGCGCCACTTCAGCCTCTACGATTACGGAGCGCGCTTCGCCGGCCATCTGGAGGCGACCCGGCCGGCCGGGGGCGGCCCATTGGC
>JAXDPG010000159.1:0-5742 GCA_034668485.1 Sphingomonadales bacterium | reverse complement strand
GTCGACCTTCAGCCTGTTCGGCTTCATCATCGGCATCTGGGGCAAGAATTTCGAGCAGATCCAGTTCGTGCCGATGCTGATCGTCACGCCTTTGACCTTCCTCGGAGGCGCCTTCTACTCGGTCGACATGCTGCCCGAGCCGTGGCGGACGGCGACCCTGTTCAACCCGGTCGTCTATCTGATCAGCGGCTTTCGCTGGAGCTTCTACGGAGTCGGCGACGTGCCGGTGGCGATCAGCCTCGGCGCGACCCTGGGCTTCCTGCTGCTCTGCCTTGGGGTGGTGGCGTGGATCTTCCGGACCGGGTACCGGCTGAAGAGCTGATAATCCTCCCCACCGCCCCGCGGCAGGGAGGACTGGATCTACCTGACTTGGAACCGGGCCAGATCGGCCTTGGGATCCTGCCATTTCGGGTCGAGCCGGCTGGCCTGGCGATAATCGTCATAGGCGGCGCGGACCTCGCCGCTCAGCTCGTTGGCGACGGCCCGGCCGTAATAAGCGAGCTCGGGCCGCCGGGTCTTCTTCTCCAGCGCGCTGTCGAACATCGGCCGGGCCTGCCGCGCCGCATCGGGGAGGTGGAGCAAGGCGAAGCCCTTGTTGAGATAGGCCTCGGCCTCGTTGGGATCGCTCCGCAGCGCGGCGTCGTAATCGACGATCGCCTCGTCGAGATTGCCCAGCCGCGCCTTGAGGATGCCGCGATTGACCAGGGTCGCGACCCGGTCATATCCGCTCAGGCCTTCGTCGCGCATCGCGTCGTCGCAGGTGCGGATCAGGGTCATGCTCGGCGACATGTGCGACTCGGCCGCCTCGTAGCAGAGGCGGGCGGACGAATTGCCGAGAACGGTGACCGCGCCGGCGGCGGGCGATGCGGCGAGCAGGGCCGCGGCGGCGAAGAGGAATTGACTGCGCATGGCATGACCTCCTGGCGTGATGGTCTACCATAACAGTAACCGGGGCCGTGCGCCATCGGCCGGCCTTGCTTGGTCGCACGGCGCGGCGGCTTCGTCGATTACTGCCGGCATGCTCGTGCCTCGACCCGAGCGATCGGACCGGATCAAATCTACGCGCGAGTGCGACTGAAATGCCGATTCCGCAAGACTAACAGAATAGCGCCGCTCGAAAAGACGGTTCCGACGAACAAATGGGCAGGAGAACCGACGTGATCGACGTGCCGACTGAAATGGAGCCATCGTCTTCAATCCCATATCTCGATATTCCTTCGCCGGTCGCCAGCGGGTTCCAAGGAGATGCCCGATCGAAGGCGGCGGTGATGGCGGCGGTGTCGACTACCTTGTAGGCCAAAACCGATGGGATCTTGCAAGCGACGGTCGCGCAATCCAATCCAACGGTTATGTGCTTATCGATTACGACGGCGATCATCATTATGATCAGGCCTGGTACTCTGATGGTCGCGAGTGGCACACAAGCACCGGCGCGGTTATTGGATTGTGGACGACGGGCCCGTGGACGAGCTAATGGACTTATGGGAGCGGGGGTTCGTCTTGTAATGCCGCGTGGCGGCGGGGCGGGTTTCCTCTTCTACGTCGTGCAAGCCCTGGCGCTCGTCCTCACCGCGGTCACTTCAATGGCTCAGGGGGTTCCACCTCCTTCCGCTTCCGTCAGTATTGGCGGCGATGAAGTGTGGGTGACCAAACTGAGCTCGATTTCGCCGTGCCGGGGGAATCGGATTCTTCCCGACCCCAATTCGGGACGGGTGGCGATCTGGGAGAGCACTCTCGATATCCGCCGGCCGATCCAGCCGACTTGGCCGCAGGGAACGGCCATTGCGGACTTGCCGGCCGTTCACTCATCGGATGCGCGTGTAGCGCTTACGGATTTTAGTGCAAACGTGCGCGTGGAGCCTGTGCGCTGGGATCCGAGCGGCGTCCGGCTGCTGTTGCGCGTCGGCAAGGCCGGAGCAGCTCTCTGGGAACCCCAAAGCTCGCGCCTCGTGCCGGCGCCGGGCTTCGACCCCCTCTTCACCTGGATGACCCTCGAGCCGCTTAGCTACGGCGACCCCTTTTTCTACCGCGATCCCGCGACGCTCGCCCTGGCGCAACGAATCCGGGCCGAAGGGGAGCCGCTGCGCTGGGTGGCCAATCCGGGGCCCCGGGAGACGAGGTTCCTCGTTTTTCGCCCGGGCAGCCGGCTCGAACTGAAAGCCTACGAAAATCGGCGCTCGTGGAACACCCATATCCCCCTCGCTTTCGCGGACCGGCCCCTGCTTCCGGGGAACTCGAGGAGACCGGCTTTCCTCGGCGACCAAACGGGGTCGAGCCGCTTCCTTCCGTATGCGCGTGCGCTCGTCGATCAGGTGACGGGCCGAGTCGCCGGCCGCTTCGGGCTCGAGCGAATCGAGCTGAGGAACGGCCGCCGGATCGATCTCCAGCGGGTCTTCCACGCGCTGACGACGATCACGGACGCGTCCGCCAACCGGGACTCGATTTTCGCCTTGGTCGATCTCGCGCACGAGAAAAGGATCGTACGCATCCGCGGCCACGGGATCGAAAGCTGGCGCCTGTGCGAGAAAACAGCGCTTCAGCTTGGTCCCATCACCGTGCCGCCTGACGATGCGCTGCCGCCCAACATCGAAGTCACCCGGGACGAGGTGTTCTTCGGCGCCGGCAAGGGCACTCCCTTCGGCCTCCTCTATCGTCCACAGCGGGCCGATGACCGGCTCGTCGTCTGGATGCACGGCGGACCCACGGCAACGCTGGCCGACCGGATCCTTCCGCGCGAGGTCTACGATCTCGCGCCGCTCGGCATCTCGGTGCTGGCGGTCGAGCAATCGGGAATGCTCGGCGGCGGGCTCGAGCTCACGCGCCGCCTTCCCCGGCTCGGCCACAGGGCGCTGGTCGAGGACATGCGATCGGTCGCCGATTGGGTGCGGCGGAGCGGCTATCGGCGCGCCTTCCTGATCGTCGACAGCTTCGGGGGCGCCTCGGGCGTCATCGCCGCCGTCGACCATCCGGACGTCTACGAACATATCTTCCTGCGCGCGCCGATGCTGGCGCTGCGGCCGCCCGAGAAGAGTGTCAGGGGGCGCGCCATCGAGATCCTGGGCGAAACGGCTCCGTCACCCGGCAGTCAGAGAGAGTTCGAGGAAACCGTCCTCGGCGGCCGCGAACGCTTCGCCGCGGCCTTGGAAAGCTGGACGGCGCGATTGCGCCCCTCTCCGCGCCTGTCCTTCTATTTTGGAGACTTTGACCCGGTTTCAGCAGCGGACGACCTGCCCGCCGTCTTTGCCGGCCACCCTTCCGTGATGATCGTCCGAGCCAGCCACGAAACGACAGCCGGGAGCGGCGTGGTGGAACGGGATATCGTCGCCAAGCTCGGAAAGTCGACCTAGCGTCAGGTCTGGAGCTGGTGGCGCTTCATCGCGTGGCGCAGCTGGTCGTAGCTGAGGCTGAGGGCCGCCGCCGCGGCGCGCTGGTTCCAGCGGCATTTCTCGAGCGCGGCGGCGAGGATCGCCTTCTCATATTCGGCGATGGCGAGTCGGAAGTCGGCGCAGCTCTCCGGGTCCCAGGCGCCCGGGACCGGCGTCCCCGCCGCCGGCTCCGGCGGCAGGATCTCGATCGCATCGCTTCGCGCCGGCGGCTGTGGCCGCCACGGCGATTCGAACGGATCGAACTGGATCCGGTCGATCGGCCGCTCATGATCGTCCCAGCGGTAGACGGCGCGCTCGGCGACGTTGCGAAGCTCGCGCACATTGCCCGGCCAGGTGTAGTTGAGCAATTTGTCCATCGCGCCGTTGCTGAAGCCGGGCCAGTTCGGCCATTCGAGCTCGAGCGCCATGCGCCGCGCGAAATGGTCGGTGAGCACCGGGATGTCGCTGCTTCGGTGGCGGAGCGGCGGTAGGGTAACGACCTCGAACGAGAGCCGGTCGAGCAAATCGGCGCGGAAGCGGTTCCGTTCGGCGAGCCTCGGCAGATCCTCGTTGGTCGCGGCGACGATGCGGACGTCGACATGGACCGGCCGCGAGGCGCCGATCCGGGTCACCTCGCCATATTCGACGACTCGAAGCAGCCGCTCCTGCGCCGCCTGGGAGAGCGTCGCCAGCTCGTCGAGGAAGAGGGTGCCGCCGTGCGCCTCCTCGAAGCGGCCGATGCGGGCCTTGGTGGCGCCGGTGAAGGCGCCCGCCTCATGGCCGAACAACTCCGCCTCGATCAGGGTCTCGGGCAAAGCGGCGCAGTTCATCGCCACCAGCGGCCCGTCCCAGCGCGACGAGAGATGGTGGAGGCGCTCGGCGATCAGCTCCTTGCCGGTGCCGCGCTCGCCGATCACCAGCACCGGCCGGTCGAGCGGCGCCGCCCGGCTCGCCCGCTCGACCGCGTCGAGGAAGGAGGAGGATTGGCCGACCAATTGGGTGTTGCGTTCCATGCCCAAACATTGGGATGTTTTCCCATGCTTTGGCAAGAAAAACATGTGGTCCTTAGTGGTGGAATCGCGAGAAATCGCAGCTTTTCGCTACTTCTCGAGATTGGCACGCTTCTTGTTACGGGAGGGGCATAGCGCCGCAGGGCGGTAGTGATTTTCAGGGAGGACGAGATGATCGACATGGGCAAGCTGGGGCAGACTTTGGTGTCGATGGCGGCGGCGATGCTGCTGACCGCGACCGCGGTGGGCGCGGCGGTGGGACCGGCCCGGGCGATCGAGATGGCGCCGGTCAGCCTTGTCGCGGCTCCGGTTTCGGGGCAGGCTCTGGCCTGACCCGCGGACGGCGGCGCGGGACGGTTGGCCCCCTTGCCTTCCCCGCCGCCGTCTCAACCCTTGCGTTCCTAAGGAGTGATTGAATGGGTATCTTTTCCCGCACCCGCGACATCGTCGCCGCCAATTTCGCCGACCTTCTCGACAAGGCCGAGGATCCGGCGAAGATGATCCGGATGATCATCCTCGAGATGGAGGAGACCCTGGTCGAGGTCCGCGCCAGCGCCGCGCGCAAGATCGCCGACCAGAAGGAGATGCGCCGCCAGATCGCCCGCCTCGACAAGCTCCAGGAGAGCTGGACCGAGAAAGCGGAGCTGGCGCTGTCGAAGGACCGCGAAGACCTCGCCAAGGCGGCCCTCGGCGAGAAGCAGAAGGCGGCCGACATGGCCGGCAGCCTCAGGTCCGAGATCGAGCTGCTCGACGACGCGCTGCGCGCGTCCGAGGCCGACATCGCCAAGCTGCAGGGCAAGCTCCGCGAGGCCCGCACCCGCCAGAACGCGATCCAGAGCCGGCTCGAGAGCGCCAACCAGCGCGTCAAGCTGCGCGAAATGTATGCCGGCCCGAAGGTCGACGAGGCCTTCTCGCGCTTCGACGTCCTCGAGCGGCGCGCCGATCATGCCGAGGGCCGCGCCGACGCCCTCGCGCTCGGCGCCCCGCCCAAGACCCTGGACGAGGAGATCGCCGAGCTGAGGAACGCCGAGAAGGTCGACGCGGAACTGGAAGCGCTGAAGGCCCGCCTCAGCGGCAAGAAGGAGGGCTGAGCGAATGGAAGACCTTGCCGGAATCTTCGTGGGCGGAATCGCCATCATCGTCCTGTTCATCGGCCTGCCCTGGCTGATCTTCCACTACATCACGCGCTGGAAGACGGCGGCGACTCTGACCACCGACGACGAGAAGCTGATGGAGGAGCTTTACGACCTCGCCCGCCGCCTCGACGACCGCATGTGCTCGATCGAGCGGATCATGACCGCCGAGAATCCCAATTGGCGGGCCGTCGCCTGCGATCCCGCGGCGACCGGACTCGAAGACCTCACCGC
>JAXDPG010000158.1:0-7593 GCA_034668485.1 Sphingomonadales bacterium | reverse complement strand
AGATAGATGGCGGTCGGAGTCTTCGACGTTCGCGAGACTCCGGCAAGGACGATGTCGGCCTCCTCCCAATTATCGGCGCCGATGCCGTCGTCATGCGCGATGGTGAACTGGATGGCGTCGACGCGGGCGAAATAGGCGGCGTCGAGCGCGTGCTGGCGGCCGGGGCGGCCCTTGGCTTCCTGCCCGAGCACCGCCGACAAGGCATGGACGACAGGGTCGAGCACCGACACCGCATGGATGCCGCGGCGGCGCGTCTGCTTCTCGAGCTCGCGACGGATGGTGCTGTTCACCAAGGTGTAGAGGACCAGCCCGGGCCGTCGCTCGACATCGTCGAGCACGCGATCGAGATGACCTTCCGAGCGCACCATCGGCCAGGGATGGCGGAGCACCTCGACATTGTCGAACTGCGCGAGGCAGGCCTTGGCGATCACCTCCAGCGTCTCTCCGGTGGAATCGGAGAGGAGATGGAGATGAAGCGGATCGGCCATCAGCAGCACCTGTGGATAAGCATGGGGAAATCGCTAGCTTAAGGCTCGGGATCGTTGCAAGCGCAGCCTTTCTCCCCGCTATCCGGTTTCGGTCCACAGATTCGCAAAGGTGAAGAAGTTCCGAACGGCGCCTGTGGAAAGCGGGGATGGATGGCGCGACTCCGCGCGCTTCCGCCATGCCTTGAGAGTCAAGCTGTTTGCAAAATCGGGCGAAGCCAATAAACCCCGCATCGCGCCTTCCTACAACTTACTACTGACTCTCTTTAAATAAGATTCTTAGAGAGAAGTAGAGCGGAGCCTTCTCCTCACATGGCCCTGGCCGAAAAGCCCCTGCTCAGCGTGTTAAGCGGCCGAAAAGCCAAGAAAACTCCCATTTGGCTGATGCGTCAGGCGGGCCGCTACCTGCCCGAATACCGGGCCTTGCGGGCTGCCAAGGGCGGTTTCCTCGACCTCGTCCAGGATCCGGAAGCCGCGGCCGAGGTGACCCTCCAGCCGATCCGCCGCTTCGGCTTCGACGGCGCCATACTCTTCTCCGACATATTGATGGTGCCGTTCGCGCTCGGCCAGGATCTGCGCTTCGAAGCGGGCGAAGGTCCGCGCCTGTCGCCGGCGCTGGTCGACTCGGCGCTGGCCGGGCTCGACTCGGCCCCGGCGCGTCTGGAGCCCGTCTACCGAACTGTGGAGAAAGTGGCGGCTCGACTCCCGCAAACCGCCACTTTTCTCGGCTTTGCGGGCAGCCCATGGACGGTGGCGACCTATATGGTGGCGGGCCAGGGCAGCCGCGACCAGGGTGAGGCGCGCCGGCTCGCTTATGGCGATCCAGCGGCCTTCGGGGCGATCGTCGACGCCATATCCGGGCTGACCGTCGATTATCTCTCCCGCCAGGTCGAAAGCGGCGTCGAGGCCGTCCAGCTGTTCGACAGCTGGGCGGGCAGCCTGTCGCCGGCGCAGTTCGAACGCTGGGTGATCGCACCCACCGCATCGCTGGTCGCCGCCTTCAAGGCCCGTCACCCGTCGGTTCCGGTGATCGGCTTCCCGAAGGGCGCCGGCGGCAAGCTCGCCGCCTATGCGCGCGAGACCGGAGTCGACGCGATCGGCCTCGACGAGACGGTGGATCCGGCCTGGGCCGCGGCGGCGCTGCCGGCCGGCATGCCGGTCCAGGGCAATCTCGACCCGCTCGCGCTCATCGCCGGCGGCAAGGCGCTTGAAAGAGGGGTGGCGCGCATCCTATCTACCCTTGCGGAGCGACCGCACGTCTTCAACCTGGGGCATGGCATCTTGCCGGACACGCCGATCGCGCACGTCGAAAAGCTCATCGAGCTGGTGCGCGCGTGATCGATGAAATCGGAACGGCGCTCAGCTTGACCTACGCCTGGATCAAGGCCGGCCACGTCATCTTCGTGATCTTCTGGATCGCGGGCCTGTTCATGCTTCCGCGCTTCTACGTCTACCACCAGGAATCGGCGCCCGGATCGGCCGAGGAGGCGCGGTGGATCGAGCGCGAGCGCAAGCTTCGCCGGATCATCATCACCCCGGCGATGATCCTGGTCTGGATCTTCGGCCTGACCCTCGCCTGGCTGACCCAGGCCTGGATGTTCGGCTGGTTCATCGCGAAGTTCGCGCTCGTCCTCGCTCTCTCCGGCTATCACGGCTGGATGGTCGGCTACGGCCGCAGGCTCGAGCGCGGCGAGCGGCCGGTCAGCGGCCGGGCGCTGAGGATGATGAACGAGGTCCCGGGCCTCGCGGTGGTCCTCATCGTCGTTCTGGTGATCGTCAGGCCTTTTTGAGATTCCGTGATCCCAGCCTTCGCTGGGATGACGGTTGACTTGAAAAATCCCGGAGCCTAACGCCCTTCAAGTCGTTCGCCTGCCGTCCGCGTAGGCATTCCCCAGCCGCCGATAATCCTCCAAATGCGCGGCCTGTCGACCATTCCTATTTCTGAGTATCCCCCAATGCATCTCAAAGACCTCAAGCAAAAATCCCCCGCCGACCTCGTCGCCATGGCCGAAGAGCTCGGCATCGAGGGCGCCTCCACCCTGCGCAAGCAGGAGCTGATGTTCTCGATCCTCAAGGTCCAGGCCGAGAACGGCCAGGAGATAATGGGCCAGGGCACGATCGAGGTCCTGCCCGACGGCTTCGGCTTCCTGCGCTCGCCCGAGGCCAATTATCTCGCCGGCCCGGACGACATCTACGTCTCGCCCAACCAGGTGCGGAAGTTCGGCCTGAGGACGGGCGACACCGTCGAAGGCGAGATACGCGGTCCCAAGGACGGCGAGCGCTATTTCGCCCTCGTCCGCCTCGCCCAGGTCAATTACGACGACCCGGAGGCGGTCCGCCACCGCGTCAATTTCGACAATCTCACCCCGCTCTATCCCGATGAGAAGCTCACCCTCGATACCGCCGACCCGACGGTCAAGGACAAGTCGGCGCGCGTCATCGACATCATCTCGCCGCAGGGCAAGGGCCAGCGCGCCCTGATCGTCGCCCCGCCGAGGACCGGCAAGACCGTGCTCCTCCAGAACATCGCGCGGGCGATCACCGACAACCATCCCGAAGTGTTCCTGATCGTGCTGCTCATCGACGAGCGGCCCGAGGAGGTGACCGACATGCAGCGCTCGGTGAAGGGCGAGGTCATCTCGTCCACGTTCGACGAGCCCGCCCAGCGCCACGTCCAGGTCGCGGAGATGGTGATCGAGAAGGCCAAGCGTCTGGTCGAGCATAAGAAGGATGTGGTCATCCTCCTCGATTCGATCACCCGCCTCGGCCGCGCCTACAACACGGTGGTGCCGTCGTCGGGCAAGGTGCTGACCGGCGGCGTCGACGCCAACGCGCTGCAGCGTCCCAAGCGCTTCTTCGGCGCGGCGCGCAACATCGAGGAAGGCGGCTCCTTGTCGATCATCGCCACGGCGCTGATCGACACCGGCTCCAAGATGGACGAGGTCATCTTCGAGGAGTTCAAGGGCACCGGCAATTCCGAGATCGTGCTCGACCGCAAGGTCAGCGACAAGCGCATCTTCCCCTCGCTGGACGTCGGCAAGTCCGGCACCCGCAAGGAGGAGCTGCTCGTCGACCAGGCGACCCTCTCCAAGATGTGGGTGCTTCGCCGGATACTCATGCAGATGGGCACGGTCGACGCCATGCAATTCCTGCTCGACAAGATGAAGGACGCCAAGTCGAACGAGGATTTCTTCGCCTCGATGAATCAGTAAGCCGGCGGGGCGGCGGCCATGTTCGACTTCGCCGACATCTTCACGGCGGCGGGCCTCGTCACTCTCGGCCAGGTGATCCTGATCGACCTCACCATGGCCGGCGACAATGTCGTCATCATCGGCACGCTCACCTCGGGGCTGCCGGCGAAGCAGCGTCAGAAGGTGATCATGCTGGGCGTCGGCATGGCCCTCGTCTTCCTGATCGGCTTCGCCCTCGTCGCGACCCAGCTGCTCCAGCTGACCGGCCTCGTCCTCGCCGGCGGGCTGCTCCTGCTCTGGGTCGCCTACAACATGTATCGCGAGCTTCGGCATGCGCCCGACGTCGACGCCGACGATCCGGCCACGCCCCAGGTGGAGGGCCCGCCCGCCAGCAAGACCTTCCTCCAGGCGGCGATCCAGGTCACCCTCGCCGACCTTTCGATGAGCCTCGACAACGTTCTCGCGGTTGCCGCGACGGCGCGTGAGCATCCGGCCGTGCTGTTCGTCGGCCTCGCCCTGTCGGTGACCCTGATGGGGCTCGCGGCGAATTTGGTCGCCAAGCTCGTCCAGCGCTATCGCTGGATCGCCTGGGGCGGGCTTCTGATGATCCTCTACGTGGCGCTGCGCATGATCTACGACGGCGTCGTCGACGACCGCTATGGGGTCCTGCGGCTCTTCGCCTAGGGCTCACGCCCCTCTCCCGTCGTTACGGGAGAGGAGGGGCCCAAGCCGTCAGGCTTGGGAGGTGAGGGTCTGTAGCACTGACTCGGCAAGACCCTCACCTCCCACCGCGTCGCGGCGGGCCCCTCCTCTCCCGCGAAAGGCGGGAGAGGGGCGTGAGCGCCTAGGGGATCAGCACCGTCGACCCCGTCGTCGCCCGGGCCTCGAGCGAGCGGTGGGCGTCGGCGGCCTTGAGCAGGGGGAAGGTGGCGCCGATCCGGATCGTCACCGCGCCTTTCTCGACCATCTCGAACAGCCGCGCCGCCGACGCCCGCATCTCCTCGGCCGTCTTGCAATAATCGGCCAAGGTCGGCCGGGTGACGAAGATCGAGCCGGCGCCGAGCAGATCGAGCGCGCTGAAGGGCGGTACCGGGCCCGAGGCGTTGCCGTAGGTGACGAGGAGGCCGCGCCGGGCGACGGAGCCGAGCGACGCCTTCCAGCTCGCCGCTCCCACCCCGTCGAACACCACCGGCACCCCCTGGCCGTCGGTCAGGCTGCGCACTTCGGCCGCCAGAGCCTCCATCGGACAGCACAGGGCGTGGTCGGCGCCCAGCTCGCGGGCCAGCGCCGCCTTGCGGCTGTCGCCGGCATGGGCGATCACGCTGGCGCCGACCGCCTTCAGCCATTGCACCAGGATCGAGCCCATGCCGCCCGCCGCGGCGTGCACCAGCACGGTCTGCCCGGCTTCCACCCGGGCGCAACGCTCGACGAGATATTCGGCGGTGCAGCCCTTCAGCATCGCGGCCGCGGCCTGTTCGGCGCCGATCGAATCGGGCAGCTTGACCAGCCGCTCGGAGTCGATCGCGCGATGGGTCGCATAGGCGCCGAGCGGGCCCGTGAAATAGCCGACGCGATGGCCCTCGCGAAAGCCGGTGACGCCTTCGCCGACCGCCTCGACCACCCCCGCCGCCTCGCCGCCCAGGCCCGAGGGCAGCGGCAGCTTGTAGAGCCCGGAGCGATGATAGGTGTCGATGAAGTTCAGCCCGACCGCCTCGTGCCGGACCAGCACCTCGCCGGGACCGGGCTGCGGCACGTCCATATGCTCGGCCTCCAGGACTTCGGGACCGCCGGTTTCGCGAAGGACGAAGGCGTAGGGATCGCTCACGCCAGATGCTCGCCGAAGAATTCCTCCGTGCGCCGGTCGGCCAGTTCGGCCGCTGCCTCGCTCCGCCTCTGGCCCATCTCCGCCGCGAAGCCGTGGTCCTCGCCCGGATAGTCGTGGAGGGTGACCCGCGGCTCGCCGTCCAGCCCTTCGTGCATCGCCTGTTGCTGGTCGGGACCGACGAAATGGTCGGCGCCGGCGATGTGCAGCATCAGCGGCCTGGCGATGGCGTGCTTCTCGCCGAGCAGGCCGGGGATTCCGACGGCATAATAGCCGACGCTGGCATCGGCGTCGGTGCGCGCGGCGACCATGAAGGCGAGGCGGCCGCCGAGGCAGTAACCGACGACGCCGACCTTGCCCCCCTCTCCGGCCTTACCCCCGCCGAGCCGGGCGCGGGCGGCGCGGATCGTCGCTTCGAGGTCCTTGACGCCCTGGTCCTGGTCGAACCGGCCCATCAGGTCGAGCGCCTGCTTGAATTGCTCGGGGACGTCGGGGTCGAGCTCGACGCCGGGCTGCAGCCGCCAGAAGAGATCCGGAGCGAGCGCCAGATAGCCCTGGCCGGCCCATTTGTCGCACTTGCGCCTTATCCCCTCGTTGACGCCGAATATCTCCTGGATGACGACGATCGCCGCGCGCGGCGTTCCTTCCGGCTCGGCGACATAGGCGTCGAAGCCGCCGCCGCCCTCCAGCGTGTCGATCCGGGTCGTCGCCATTGTGGGCTCCTCCTTGTGTCTGGCGGCGCTTCTATACACATAGCCGTAAGACTTGCGGAAGGACCGGCCATGAAGATCAGCGTCGACGTCGACTGCACGCCCGAGGAGGCGCGCCGATTCCTCGGGCTCCCCGATCTCAGCCCGATCCATGCCGCCTATGTCGAGCGCATGACCAACGCCGCGAGCGAGGGCCTCACCGCCGAATCGGCGGCAGAGATGATGAAGAGCTGGGGGCCGATGAGCGAGGCCGGCGTCGCGATGTGGCGCTCGATGGTGGAGGGGATGAGCGGGAAGAAGGGCTAGGCCGCCTTAAACCCCTCTCCCGCTTTCGCGGGAGAGGGGTTCGGGCGGCTCTAGGAGCGCAGTCCGAACGGATATAGGTAACAGTGAACGATACCATCTTCGCCCTCTCCTCCGGCAGCCCGCCCGCCGCGATCGCGGTGGTGCGGGTCAGCGGGCCCCGCGCTTCGGCGGCGCTGGCAGCGCTGGCGGGGAGCCTCCCCGAGCCGAGGGTCGCAACCCTGGCGGGCCTGCGATGGCGGGGGAAGCGGCTCGACCGCGCCCTCGTCCTTCGCTTTCCCGGCCCCGACAGCGTCACCGGCGAGGATGTGGCCGAGCTCCACCTCCATGGCGGCCGGGCGGTGGTGGCGGCCGTGCTGGAGGCGCTGGCGGGTCTCGACGGGCTGCGGTCGGCGGAACCGGGGGAATTCACGCGTCGCGCCTTCGAGAATGGCCGCATCGACCTGGCCGAGGCGGAGGGTCTCGCCGACCTGCTCGCCGCGGAGACCCAGTCGCAGCGCCGAACGGCGCTCGCTGCCGCCGGGGGGGCTCTCAGCCGGCAAGTGGAGGCATGGCGTCAGCGGCTGCTGGCGCTGGCGGCGGCGCTCGAGGCGGCCCTCGACTTTTCGGACGAGGGCGAGGTCGGGGAAGCCTGGCCGCCGGGGTGGGGAGACGGCCTCGCGGCCTTGGCCGCCGAGATCGCGGAAATGCTCGCCCGCCCGCCCGCGGAACGGTTGCAAGACGGCCTGCGAGTGGTGATCGCCGGCCCTCCCAACGCCGGAAAGTCCAGCCTTCTCAACGCGTTAGCGCAAAGGGACGCCGCCATTACGTCGGCCGTCCCGGGCACGACCAGGGATCTCGTCGAAGCTCCAACCGCGATCGGAGGCACTCCCTTCCTGTTGATCGATACGGCCGGGTTGCGCGACAGCGACGACGAAGTCGAGAGCCTCGGCGTGACTCGGGCTCGGTCGAGCCTCGAGGCCGCCGACCTGATCCTCTGGCTCGGCGACCCGGCGGAAGTGCCGGATCGCGGCCGCTCGATCCTCATACGCTCGAAATGCGACCTCGCGGCGGGGGCCGGCGAAGCCGATGTGCGCGTGTCT
>JAXDPG010000157.1:0-2608 GCA_034668485.1 Sphingomonadales bacterium | reverse complement strand
AGGATGAAGGTATAGCCGCCCCGACTCATCCCGAGGGGACACCGACATGCGTGACTATCTCGACTTCTACATCGGCGGCGAATGGGTGAAGCCCGCCGAGGCGAAGACTCTCGACGTCATCAACCCCGCGGACGAGAGCGTCGCCGGCCGGATCAGCATGGGCTCGGCCGCCGACGTCGACCGCGCCGTCGCCGCCGCCAAAGCCGCTTTCCCCGCTTATTCGGAAACGACCCGCGAGCAGCGGCTCGATCTCCTCCAGGCCATCGCCGCCGAATATCAGAAGCGCTATGCCGAGATCGCCGACGCGATCACCGAGGAGATGGGTGCGCCTTCCGCCCTCGCCCAGCGCGCCCAGGCGGCGGTCGGCATCGGCCATCTCCAGACCGCGATCGGAGTCCTCAAGGACTATGAGTTCGAGGCCCAGCGCGGCGGCACCCTGATCAAGAAGGAGCCGATCGGCGTCTGCGGCTTCATCACGCCCTGGAACTGGCCGATCAACCAGATCGCCACCAAGGTCTTCCCGGCGCTGGCCACCGGCTGCACGATGGTTCTCAAGCCCTCCGAGATCGCGCCATTCTCGGGCTACATCTTCGCCCAAGTGCTCGACGCCGCCGGCGTTCCCGCCGGGGTTTTCAACCTCGTCAACGGCGACGGCCCGACCGTCGGCGCGGCCATCGCCGCCCATCCCGACGTCGACATGGTCTCGTTCACCGGCTCGACCCGCGCCGGAATCGCGGTCGCCAAGGCCGCCGCCGACACGGTCAAGCGAGTCCACCAGGAGCTTGGCGGCAAGTCGCCTTTCCTCGTGCTCGAGGATGCCGACGTCGCCAAGGCGGTCACCGCGGCGATGCGCCACATGCTGACCAATAGCGGCCAGTCGTGCAACGCCCCGACCCGGCTGCTCGTCCCCAAGGCCAAGATGGAGGAAGCGAAGGCGGCCGCCCGGGCGGTGGCCGAGAAAACCACGGTGGGCGACCCCAAGGGCGATTCCAATCTCGGCCCCGTCGTCTCGGACGTCCAGTGGGGCAAGATCCAGGGCCTGATCGAGAAGGGCGTGGCGGAAGGCGCGACCCTGCTCTGCGGCGGTCCGGGCAAGCCCGACGGTCTGGACAAAGGCTATTACGTCCGCCCGACCGTGTTCGGGGACGTCGAGAACGGCATGACCATCGCCCGCGAGGAGATATTCGGGCCGGTCATGTCGATCATCGGCTATGAGGATGAGGAGCAGGCCGTCGAGATCGCCAACGACACGCCCTACGGCCTCGCCGCCTACGTCCATAGCTCCGACACCGACCATGCCCGCCGGATCGCCGCGCGCCTCCGGGCCGGGCAGGTCAACATCAACGGCGCCGAATTGGACTTCATGGCCCCATTCGGCGGCTACAAGCAGTCGGGCAACGGCCGCGAATGGGGCGACCACGCCTTCGAGGAATTCCTCGAGACCAAGGCGATCCTCGGCCACGCCTAGGAAGAGGGGTGGTCGGGCAACCAAACCCCTCTCCCGCTCTTCGCGGGAGAGGAGGGCCCCAAGCCGGAGGCTTGGGAGGTGAGGGTCTTGCCGAGTCCGCGGTACAGACCCTCACCTCCCATCGCTTCGCGATGGGCCCCTCCTCTCCCGTTAAGGACGGGAGAGGGGTTTCCCGGCACCTCTGTCACTCGTCTCAGCAGGACGGCGCCTGATGGAGATGAAGCTCGTTGCCGAGGGGCTCGAATTTCCCGAGGGACCGGTGGCGATGGCCGACGGCTCGGTGCTCGTCGCCGAGATCAAGGGACAGCGGATCAGTCGGGTCGACCCCGACGGCCGCAAGGAGCCGCTCCTAGAGACCGGCGGCGGTCCCAACGGGCTTGCCGTCGGGCCGGACGGGGCGCTGTGGATCGCCAACAATGGCGGGTCCTTTTCGTGGCACGAGCAGATGGGGCTCACGGTCCCCGGCCCGACGCCGCCGGATCATGAAGGCGGCTCGATCCAGCGCTACGATTTCGCGAGCGGCCGGCTCGACACGGTCTACGAAGCCTGCGACGGGCGGCGGTTGATCGGCCCCAACGATCTCGTCTTCGACGCCGAGGGCGGCCTGTGGTTCACCGACCATGGCTGCACCACCGCCGACGGCCGGCGCTTCGGCGCGCTCTGCTACGTCACGGTCGACGGCGCGCATATCAGCCGTCAGCGCGATGGCTTGCTCGCCCCGAACGGAGTCGGCCTCTCGCCGGACGGCGGCATCGTCTACGTCGCGGACACCTGGCTCCAGCGCCTCTGGGCGTTCGATGTCGAGGCGCCGGGCGTGCTGGCGCCGCCCGGACTGGCCCCGGGCCGGGTGATCGCCAACCTGCCCGATTACCAGCTGCTCGACAGCCTCGCCGTCGAGGCCGACGGCCGGGTCTGCGTCGCCACTATCGTCAACGGCGGAATCACCGCCATCGGGCCGGACGGGACGATGGAGCATGTCCCGGTTCCCGACCCGGTCTGCACCAACATCTGCTTCGGCGGCCCGGACATGCGCGACGCCTGGATCACCGCCTCGGGCACGGGACGCCTGTACAAGGCAAGGTGGCCGCGGCCCGGCCTGAAGCTCAGCTTCAACGCCTAGCTGTGGAGCCTCAACAGGTT
>JAXDPG010000156.1:0-3515 GCA_034668485.1 Sphingomonadales bacterium | reverse complement strand
GTCGCCAGCGTCCGGAACATGATCTTGACGTCGAGGGCCATCGACCAATGACGACGGTAGAAGAGGTCGAGCGCGATCTTCTCGCGGTTGGTCAGCTGGGTGTTGCCCGACACCTGGGCGAGGCCGGTGAGGCCGGGGCGCATGGCCGAGCGCTCCTCGCTTCCGGTCAGGCCTTCGAGCACTTCACGCGGCAGCGGCCGCGGCCCGACCAGGGACATCTTGCCGGTCACCACGAGCCAGAGCTCGGGCAGCTCGTCGAGCCGGAACCGGCGCAGGAAGGCGCCCAGCGCCGTCACCCTGTTCTCGTCCGGGAGAAGGCCGCCGGCCTGGTCGAATAGAGTGCGCATGGTTCGGAACTTGAACATCGTGAAGGGCGAGCCTCCGAGCCCGACCCTGACCTGATGGAACAGCACCGGACGGCCTTCCATGGCGAGCACCAGAGCTCCGATCAGGACGATCGCCGGACTGAAGAGGATGAGCGCCGCCAATCCCAGGATCAGGTCGCAGCTTCGCTTCACGCCGTGTTCCAACGCGGCTCAGGCGCGCCGCAGCCAGGTGACATTGTCGGCGACCTGGCCCTGGTCGGGGGCCACCAGATCGCGCAGGCTGCCGCGCACCGCGGCCCGGTCGACCGACCGAATCCCTTCCAGCAGCCGCTCCATGAAGGGCTCCAGCTCGCCCAGCGGCAGGAACCGCTCCTTCGCCATCTTGATCCGCGGGTGGGTCGTCTCCAGCGAGTTGCTGCCGACGAACAGCTCCTCGTAGAGCTTCTCGCCGGGGCGCAGGCCGACATAGACGATTTCGATATCGCCCATCGGATTGCCTTCGTCGCGCACCGTCATCCCCGAGAGGGTGATCATGTTGCGGGCGAGTTCGGAAATTTTGATAGGATCGCCCATATCGAGCACGAAGACCTCGCCGCGCTGCGCCATCGCGCTGGCCTGGAGGACGAGCTGGGTGGCCTCCGGGATCGACATGAAGAAGCGGGTCACGTCCTTGTGGGTGACGGTGACCGGCCCGCCCCGGCGGATCTGGTCGCGAAACCGCTGGACGACCGATCCCGACGAATCGAGCACGTTGCCGAAGCGCACGATGCCGAAGCGGGTGCGGCAGTCCTCCCGCTCGGCCAGCGCCTGGATGATCAGCTCCGCGGCGCGCTTGCTGGCCCCCATCACGCTTTCGGGGCGCACGGCCTTGTCGGTCGAGATCATCGTGAAGCGGGTCAGCTTCGAGTCCAGCGCGGCGCGGGCGAGGACCATCGTGCCGAAGACGTTGTTCTCGACCCCGATCACCTCGTTATGCTCGAGCAGCGGCACATGCTTGTAGGCGGCGACGTGATAGATGCTGTCGACGTCGTGCTCGGCGATCAGCTCGCGGACCAGCCGGTCGTTGAGGATCGAGCCGATCACCGGAACGATGCTGGGCGCCGCCCCCTTGGGCAGGCCGTGGCAGATCTCCTCGAGCTGCTGCTCGATCGAATAGAGCATGAACTCGCTGTGATCGAGCAGCACCAGCCGGCGCGGACGCGCCCGCACGATCTGGCGGCAGATTTCCGAGCCGATCGAGCCCCCGGCGCCGGTGATGAGGATCGAATGCCCCTCCACCGCTTCCTTGATGAGCTCGGTGAGCGGCTCGACCGCATCGCGGCGCAGCAGGTCGTTGACGTCGATCGGCCGGACGTCGCTGACGGTGAACCGGCCGGACACGATCTCTTCCGGGGCGGGCACCGTCTTCACCTTGAGATTGAGCTTGGTGAGCAGCGAGATCGCCGCGAGGCGCTGGGAACGGGTCGCCTTCGGCATCGCCAGGAAAACCTCGTCGACGGCGTCGCGCGCGACGAGGTCGGGCAAGGCCTTCGGGGCGTAGATGGCGGCGCCCGACACGATCTGGCCGTGCAGGGCGCGGTCGTCGTCGACGAAGGCGACGAGCCGATAGGCGCGGCTGCCGCGCATCGATTCGGCGAGGCTGATCCCGGCCGCGTTGGCGCCGTAAATAGCGATGTTGCGCTGGCCCTCGCGGGAGGCGTGCGGCCCGTCGCGGACGGCACCCGACAGGATCAGGGCCATGGCGTAGCGGCCCATGAAGAGGAGCAGGAACAGGAAGCCGCAATAGATGAAGCCGACCGAGCGGGGCACCATCATGACGATGCCGTCGACCTCGATCCGGGCCTGGATGAAATAGACCAGCACCACCCAGGCCATCGCCGCCACCGCCGAGGCCGCGAGGATGCGGCTGACCGCGCGCATGTGGAAATAGCGCAGGACCAGATGGTAGACCTGGAGACGGTAGAGCGCGACCACGCCAATCGCGAACGATGTCGCCGCGGCGGCCAGCACGCTGAGATTATCCGGGAAATAGATTTCGCCGAGACGGGTCGAAAAAGCGGCCCAAAGCGCGACCGCCATCGCCGCGACATCATGGCCGATGAGGATCGAACGCTTGCGCGCCCGGCCCATCGACGAGAGCTGCTTGACTAAGCCCAAGGTCATACCTGCTTTACCCATCGCCCATCCAGCACCGATTATCCCAACACGTCTTTCGCTATGCGCGCAAGGGCTTCGGCCCGGCGCGCGAGCAAGTCCGGCCGAAGCGTCGGATGGACTTCGACCATCAGGCTGCGCCGCCCCAGCGAGCGCGCGACCGGAAGATCAGGCCGTTCCAGCGCGTCGAAAGCGCGTTCGAGATAGACTTCCGAACAGGAGCCGGAAAAGACCCGCAACTGGTGCTCGCCGGCGCGAGCGAGGATCGCGTCGCGCAGAGTCTCCGCGTCCGGCCCTTCCTCGACATAGAAATAATGCTTGTAAAAGGCGTGGCGGATGCCGTTGCCCGGCGCCGGGACGTCGAGACCACGGACGGCGGCGAGCGTCCCGGTCCAGATGGCCGCGTTGCGGCGACGGGTCTCGACCCACCGGTCGAGCTTGGCCAGCTGCGCCAGGCCGATGGCGGCGAGCGGGCCGGGCATGCGCCAGTTGGTGCCGACGCTGTCGTGCAGCCAGCGGAAGCCCGGCCGCGGGTTGGGCTCGAAGGCCTTGGCGTGGTTCTTGCCGTGGTCCTTGAACGACCAGGCCCATTCCCACGCAGCGCGGTCCTTGAAGCTGGTGTAGCCGCCCTCGCCGCCGGTCGAGATGATCTTGTCCTGGCAGAAGGAGAAGGCCGCCGCGTCTCCGAAGCTGCCGATCGGGCGGCCGTCGATTTCGGCTCCGACCGCCTGCGCGCAATCCTCGACGACCTTGAGGCCGCGGCGGCGGGCGAGCGCCATGATCGGCGCCATGTCGGCCGGCCATCCGGCGAGATGGACCGGGACGACGGCCCGGCTGCGCTCGGTGAGCACGGCCTCGATCGTCTCGGCGGTGATGTTGCCGCTGGCCGGATCCACGTCCGCGAAAACCGGGGTGGCGCCGACCAGCATCGCGCAGAAGGCCGAGGCGACGAAGGTGCGCGGGGTCACCACCACCTCGTCGCCGGGGCCGATGCCCAGCGCCCGCAACGCCAGCTCCAGCGCCAGCGAACCGTTG
>JAXDPG010000155.1:0-2633 GCA_034668485.1 Sphingomonadales bacterium | reverse complement strand
TCTTTGCTCGCCGGAGTAAGCCACGAGCTCAACAATCCCCTCGCGGCGATCGTCGGCCAGGCCGAGATGCTCCAGGAGGACAGCGTCGGCACCATATTCGAGACCCGCGCCAAGAAGATCAGCGCCGCCGCCGAGCGCTGCTCGCGGATCGTCCAGACCTTCCTCGCCATGGCCCGCCAGAAGGACGCCCAGCGCGGCCTCCTCGACTTGAACGACGTCGTCGCCTCCTCGCTCGAGATCACCGAATACGGCCTGCGCACGGCGGGCATCGCGGTCCGGGTGACGCTCGGCACGATGCTGCCCAAGATCCTCGGCGACCGCGACCAGCTCCACCAGGTGGTGGTCAATCTGATCGTCAACGCCCAGCAGGCGATGGAGGGCGGCGAAGCGTTCGACAAGACGCTGACCTTGAGGACCTCGGTCAGCCAGAGCGGTGCCGTCCTGCTCGACGTCAGCGACACCGGGCCGGGTGTCGCCGACAAGTTCAGGGGCCGGATCTTCGAACCCTTCTTCACCACCAAGCCGCAGGGCATGGGCACCGGCGTCGGCCTCTCCTTCTCGCACGGCATCGCCGAGGCGCATGGCGGCACGATCACGCTCGAGTCGAGCCGCCGCGGCGCCCATTTCCGGCTGTCGCTGCCGCCGGCGGCGGAGAGCGACCTCGTCGCCGTCCCGGTCGACGCCGAGACCGCCGCCGCGGTGGGGACGGGCGGGGCGGCGCTGATCGTCGAGGACGAGGCCGACGTCGCCGAGACCCTGCGCGAGCTGCTCGAGCGCGAGGGCTATGAGGTCAGCGTCGTCACCGACGGCGCCGCCGCCTTGACGGCGATCGACCGCAGCGACTTCGACCTCATCCTTTCCGACCTTCGAATGCCGGGCGTCAGCGGGCCCGACCTCCACGCGCGCCTCGTCGAGAGACGGCCGCACCTCGTCGAGCGGATGGGCTTCGTCACCGGCGACACTTTGGGATCGAGCATGGACGATTTCCTGCGCAATAGCGGGCGTCCGGTGCTCGAGAAGCCGTTCACCAAGGTCGGGGTACGCTGCCTGATCGCGTCGATCGTCGAACCAAAGGTACAGGCATGAACGACATCCCCGCCCATATCGTGGTCGTCGACGACGACGAGGACGTGCGCTCGACCGTCGCCGAATATCTGCGGCGCAACGGCTTCTCGGTAAGCGAGGCGGACGGCGGCGGCGCCCTGCGCGCGCTGATGGCCGAGCGGCCGATCGACCTCGCTTTGCTCGACATCAACATGCCGGGCGACGACGGCCTCACCCTGGCGCGCGAGATCCGCTCTTCCGGCGAGGCCGGGATCATCATGCTGACCGCCCGCTCGGACGATATCGACCGGGTCGTCGGCCTCGAGATCGGCGCCGACGATTACATCACCAAGCCGTTCAACCCGAGAGAGCTGCTCGCCCGGGTCCGGGCGGTGCTGAGGCGGGCCAGCCGCGGCGGCGAGGCGCCGGCGACGATGGGGCGCGAGGTCCAGATGGGCAAATGCCGGCTGAACCTCGACACCAGGAAGCTGTTCGAGGCGGACGGCCGCGAAGTGCCGCTGACGACGATGGAGTTCGATCTTCTGAAATGCTTCGCCGAGCATCCGCGGCGGGTGCTCAGCCGCGACCAGCTGCTCGACATGGCCCATTCGAAGGAGATGGAGCCGTTCGACCGCTCGATCGACACCCGCATCGCCCGCATCCGCCGCAAGATCGAGCGCGACCCGGCCAAGCCTTCGTGCCTGAAGACGGTGCGCGCGGCGGGATATTGCTTCAATCCGGAATGCTGAGGGCTCTTGCTCCCCGGCGAAGGCCGGGGCCCAGTTCCCCGGGTCGGTAAGCTGGACCCCGGCCTTCGCCGGGGAACGGCGCATCGCGTCCGCCGCTCCGCCCCGCCCTTGCGCCGGTTCGAATGCAACCAAAGCCGCGCCCGGTCTGTTCTCCCCCACGAACAAGAACTCGGGTCGCGGGCGGGCGGATAAGGAGCCGCTTCAATGTTGCGTTACGTGATCGCCGCCCTCCTTGCCGCGGCTCCGCTCGCCGCGGCCTCCGGCGAGGAGGAGGCGCCCGGCAAATGGGCGCTCGCCGCCATGCCCAACGGCTGCATGGTGCAGGCGGTGTCGCCCAAGGGCACGATGCTCTCGGTGTGGGGCTTCGCCGGCGAGAAAGAGCTCGGCTTCCTTCTCCAGAATCGCGGCTGGGAGGTCGAGGACGGCGCCAAGACCCCGCTCGAGGTCGAGTTCGCCGGCACCCGCTCCTGGCCGGTCGAGGCGACCGCCCGGGCCCATATCGACCGCGACGGGCCCGGCCTGTTCTTCACCGTCCAGCCCGGCGGCAGCGGCGCCCGCTCCTTCCTCGCCGCCTTCACCAGCGCCGAGGGCATGCGCATCCGCCGCGACGGGATGAGCGTCGATACGCTTCCGCTCGCCGGCAGCCGGGGCGCCATCGCCAGCCTCGCCCAGTGTCTCGCCGATCATTGGAACGGACCGGCGTCCGGCGATTCGAAAGAAAGCGAGGCCGACGCGGCGCCCGCCTCGTCGTCTATTTGAAGTAGCTCGCGCCCGGCCTCGGCGGCGGCGCCTGCTTCTCCGGCCGAGGCCGCGCCGGCGGCCGCATCGCCGCCCGCGCCG
>JAXDPG010000154.1:0-5231 GCA_034668485.1 Sphingomonadales bacterium | reverse complement strand
GAGCCGCCCAAGGTGATGATTCGGACTCGCAAGAAGACGATCGTCCCGCGCTCGAAGATGCAGGCGGTCTACATGGAGGCCCTGGGCCGGGACGACATGATCTTCGCGCTCGGCCCGGCGGGCACCGGCAAGACCTATCTGGCGGTGGCGCAGGCGGTCCAGCAGCTGATCGGCGGCTCGGTCGCCCGGCTGATCCTGTCGCGGCCGGCGGTCGAGGCGGGCGAGCGGCTCGGCTTCCTTCCGGGCGACATGAAGGAGAAGGTCGACCCCTATCTGCGCCCGCTCTACGACGCGCTTTACGACATGCTCCCGGCCGAGCAGGTCGAGCGGCGGATCGCGTCCGGGGAGATCGAGATCGCGCCGATCGCTTTCATGCGCGGCCGCACCCTCAATGACGCCTTCATCATCCTCGACGAGGCTCAGAACACCACGCCGGCGCAGATGAAGATGTTCCTCACCCGCTTCGGCATGCGCAGCCGGATGGTGATCTGCGGCGATCCGCTGCAGGTCGACCTGCCCGAGCCCGGCAAATCCGGACTCGCCGACGCGGTCGCCAAGGTCGAGGGCATCCCCAAGATCGCCACCATCCGCTTCGGCGCCGGCGACGTCGTCCGTCACCCGCTGGTCGGGAGGATCGTCGAGGCTTACGAGGGCAAGGCGCAGTGATGGGAGTCGACGGGTCATGATCCTCGTCGAAGCCGACAGTTCGGACGAGTGGGACAGTAGCACCGACTGGGCGCAGCTCGCCGACGCGGCCGTTCGAGTCGCGGTGGCGGAGAGCGTCGTGGCCGGCCTGCTCGAAAACGGAATCGCCGCCGAAGTCTCGGTCCGATTCACCGGCGACGACGAGGCCCGGGCCCTGAACGCGTCCTGGCGCGGCAAGGACAAGGCGACCAACGTCCTTTCCTTCCCGATGGTCGAGCCGGAGCAGCTCGCGGACCTCGCCGGCGCCGAGCGCGGCGAGGCTTTGCTCGGCGACATCGTCCTCGCCAACGGCATCTGCATTGCCGAGGCGCAAGCCAAAGGCATCGCCGTCTGCACCCACGCCGCCCATCTGGTGGTGCACGGCATGCTCCATCTGCTAGGCTGCGATCATGAGCGGGGCGAAGGGGAGGCGGAAAGGATGGAGGCGGCCGAGCGGCGCGCGCTCGCCCGCCTCGGTATCGCCGATCCCTATGAGATGCACGGCTGATGGCCGACGATTCCGATAGCGGCGAGCGCAGCATCTGGCGCGGCATCCGGGCGCTGCTGTTCGGCGACGACGGCGAGGCGACCCTTCGCGAGGAGATCGAGGAGGCGATCGAAAGCCACGAGGGCGAAGCGCCGATCGTCGGCGATCTGTCGCCGATCGAGCGGCAGATGCTGAGGAACCTCCTCCATTTCGGCGAAAGCGTCGTCGCCGACATCGCGGTGCCGCGCAGCGACATCATCGCCGTGCCGTCGACGATCACCTTCGAGGGCTTGGTGGCGGCCTTCGCCGAGGCGGGGCACAGCCGATTGCCCGTCTATGAGGAGAGCTTGGACAACGTCGTCGGCATGGCCCACATCAAGGACGTCTTCACCGTCGAAGTGTCGGGCGCGGAGCCGCCGCAGGACATCGCGACCTTGTTGCGCAAGCCGCTCTACGTGCCCGAATCGATGGGCGTTCTCGACCTGCTGGCGCGGATGCGCGCCGAGCGGGTTCACCTCGCCATCGTCGTCGACGAGTTCGGCGGCACCGAGGGGCTGGTCACCATCGAGGACGTGGTCGAGGAGATTGTCGGCGAGATCGAGGACGAGCATGACGAGGAGACGCCCGGAATGCTGATCGCGCTCGAGGACGGCATCTGGGACGCCGACGCGCGCGCCGAATTGGACGACGTCGCCGAGACGATCGACGCCCGGCTGGGCGCGGTGGAAGAAGATGTCGACACGCTGGGCGGCCTGGCGACGGTGCTGGCGGGGCATGTGCCGCAGGCCGGCGAGATCGTCGAGCATCCCAGCGGCTGGAGGCTGGAAGTCACGGAAAGCGATACTCGGCGGGTCAGCCGCCTGAGGCTGCACGCGCCCGAGGAAGGGGCGCTGGGCGGCTAGGCCGCATCGGCATCACGAGGCCGCCGCGATGATCAAATCCCTCGCCCTGGCGGGAAGAGGGGATCCAGGCGACGCAAACTGAATGTCGATAGCGCCCGGAGCCGGCGATTCAGGGCGAGAACTTGAGCAACTCTCCGAGCAGCCCCAGGATCGCCGGCGACAAGATGGTCAGTGCGACCCTGTAGGCACCGAAGGGATCGGGCTTCTCCTCGCCGTCGGGCGGCCGCACGCCGCGCGCAATCGCCCAGACCGGAACGGGCCGCGCCGGCCGGAGCCGGGCAAGCGCCGCCGCCACCGGAAGATAATAAGACGCGATGAGGATCGAATTGATGATTCCGATGTAAAAGACATAGCTTCTTGCATGCGCGCTATAAGCCGGGAGATCGGCGGGGTGCAGAGAAAAAGCGGGCCAGTTGAGGCGGGCGCTTGTGAAAAACAGCCCCACGATAAGGGACCCCGCCGTCAAATAGAGCAATTGGTTCAGACGCTGGGTCTGGCGCACCCACGCGGCATAGACGTCCGCAGCCTGCCCGCTCTCGGGCATGGCGAGACAGGCGACCGCGCCCCAGACCTGGGCCGGCGCTGCCATGAGAAAGAAAAGCGCAGCGATGTAGGAGAGGATTCGGAAGTTGCGGAAGTAATTATTTCCGCCGGGCCGATAGGTCGGCAGGCCGGTCCCGGCGTCGACGGCCAGTGGACAGGACAGCGAGCTTGCCGCCACCCGGGGCGGGGGTTCGTCTTCCCCGCTGTCCTTGCGGCCGGTCGCGGTAAGGGAGGCTTCGCCGCCCGGCTTTGGTGACGCTCTCGTCGAATAGTCGGGCACAGCGCCTGCTTTTGCCGTCGGCGGGTGCAGACGCTCCAGTGAAAGGCACACGAAGTCGTTCTCGAAATAGGCATCGCCCTTGTCCAGATTCAACGCCCCTATCGCAGAGGCGGTCGATACCAGGGTGACCGCGTAGGCCGCGCACAATCTCCAAAGATGCCTCCGTCGAAGCCTGCGCAGCACCAGCACGAAATAGATGACCGAGGCCGCGGCGAAGGCGACGAACAGCAAGAAGGTGGCCAACACCCGCAGCCGCCCGCTCGCTTCCGCGTGACCGTCGGCGAGCCAGGGCTGTGCCAATTCGAACGAGGCGGGGGCCCAGTTGGCGAGGACGAAGTTCGACAACAGGAATGCCGCCAGCGGGAGAATGATGAACGCCGGCCAGATCTTCGGCAGCGAAAAGCCGTTGTCGAGCGCTGTCAACGGTCCCTCCTCCCCAGGCGCCCTGAGACTGTACCGGCCTAGGGTGGCGGTCAATCGTGATTTGGTTCAGGAAGGGGCATGAATTTCGAACATATACGGCTGGACTTCTCGCCCGCTGCCGTTGCGACCGTCGTGATCGCCCGTCCCGACCGGCTCAACGCCCTCTCCGGCCAGACGGTCGACGAACTGCGCGCTGCCGTCGAGGAAGCCGGAAGCTCCGGCGCCCGGTGCCTGCTTCTGACCGGGGAGGGCAGGGGCTTTTCGAGCGGCGCCGACCTCGCCGGCGGGGGCGGGCTTCCCGACGACGCCGGAGCGGCCCTGGAGAAGCATTTCAACCCCCTGGTCGAGGCCATCTTCGCTTTGCCGATCCCGGTGGTCGCGGCGGTCAACGGGCCGTGCGCCGGCGCGGGCTGCTCGCTGGCCCTGGCGGCCGACATCGTGATCGCGGCGCGCTCGGCCTATTTCCTCCAGGCGTTCGTCAACATCGGCCTCATCCCCGACGCCGGCGCGACCTGGCTTCTGCCGCGCCTCACCGGACGCGCGCGGGCGATGGAGATGATGATGCTCGGCGAGCGCGTGCCGGCGGAGCAGGCGCTCGAATGGGGGCTGATCTCGCGGGTCGTCGAGGACGTGGCGCTCGCCTCGGAAGCGGGGGCGCTGGCGGCCCGGCTCGCGCAGGGGCCCACGGTGGCGCTGGGGCTGATCCGCAAGCTTGCGCGGGAGGCCAGCCACATGCCGCTGAGCGATGCGCTGGCAGCCGAGCGCGCCGCGCAGCGTGAGGCGGGGGAAACCCGGGATTTCCGAAACGCCGTGACGGCCTTCCTCCAGAAGCAGCAACCCCGCTTCGGCGGCGACTAGGTTTGTTTGGCCGGCGATAATGTTCTTGACATGTTCTTCTCAGCCTGGTAGCCAGGATGCCTGCCCGAGTCGGCCCGATTCCTCAGCCGGCAACGGAGGCGTTCCGCTCGCCCTTCTGCCTCCCCATCGCAGATGGGGAGGGGGACCACCGAAGGTGGTGGAGGGGTGACCTGGCGCGGCAAGCTTCGGGCTCGCGCGCGATCCGCCACGCCCGCCGCCTCGTCACCCCTCCACCACCCTTCGGGGGGTCCCCTCCCCATGCTCCGCTTGGGAGGGAGACAACCCTCCGTCGCGTCCACTTCGTCCACTTCGTCCGATTCCGGACACCGGATCCCTCTCCGGCCCCAGTCGATTGCCTCCCCCGCCCGGCCAGCCTAAGGAAATCGCCTCTGCAACACAGGTAGCGGGACCTCATGGCTACGACGATCGAAGAGCTCGAATCCCGCCGCCGGCGCGCGCAGCAGGGCGGGGGCGAGGCGCGGATCGCGGCGCAGCACAAGAAGGGGCGTCTGACCGCCCGGGAGCGGCTGACCGTGCTGCTCGATCGCGACAGCTTCGAAGAATATGACATGTTCGTCGAGCATAATTGCGCCGATTTCGGAATGGAGAGCCAGAAGGTGCCCGGCGACGGCGTCGTCACCGGCTCGGGCACGATCAACGGCCGGCTCGTCTTCGTCTTCGCTCAGGATTTCACCGTTTTCGGCGGGTCGCTGAGCGAGCGCCACGCGCAGAAGATCTGCAAGGTGATGGACATGGCCATGAAGGTCGGAGCGCCGGTCATCGGTCTGAACGACAGCGGCGGCGCCCGGATCCAGGAAGGCGTCGCCAGCCTCGCCGGCTATGCCGAGGTGTTCCAGAGGAACGTGCTCGCCTCGGGGGTGGTGCCGCAGGTCAGCCTGATCATGGGGCCGTGCGCCGGCGGCGCCGTTTATTCGCCGGCGATGACCGACTTCATCTTCATGGTGAAGGACAGCAGCTACATGTTCGTCACCGGGCCGGACGTGGTGAAGACGGTGACCAACGAGGTCGTGACCCAGGAGGAACTGGGCGGCGC
>JAXDPG010000153.1:0-14733 GCA_034668485.1 Sphingomonadales bacterium | reverse complement strand
CGCCGGACACGCCCGGCCCCAGCCGCGCCGCCACCGCCGACGCCGAGCCGCCCGAGCTTCCGCCGGGTGTGAGCGCTGCATTGCCGCCGTCGCTGCGCCGCCACGGCGAGAGGACGGGGCCCCAGGCGCTGGTCTCGTTGGAGGAGCCCATCGCGAACTCGTCCATGTTCAATTTGCCGAGCATTCCGGCGCCGGCGGCGAAGAGGTTGGCGCTGACCGTGGATTCGTAGCGGGGCCGGAAGCCTTCGAGGATCCGGCTGCCGGCGGTGGTCGGGACGTCCAGGGTGGCGAACAGGTCCTTGATGCCGAGCGGGACGCCCGAGAGCGGCTTCAATTCGCCCGAAGCGCGCGCCTCGTCGGCGGCCTCGGCGGCGGCAAGGGCGTGGTCGGGAGTCTCGACCGTGAAGGCATTGAGGCCCCTGCCCTTCTCGACGGCCGCGTTATACGCCTCCGCCACTTCGCGCGCGGAAAAGGCTCCGTCGCGGACGCCGTCGCGGATCGCGGCGATGCCGAGGTCGGTGAGGCCGGTCATGACCTCGTCCCAGCGAAGCCTGGGATCCCAGGGGGTGAAAGGCGCCGGCGGTCTTCGCCCGCCGGGGCCTCAGCCTGCGCTGAGGCGACGGGATGGCCGAACATCACTCGATCACCTTCGGCACCGCGAAGAAGCCGTGCTCCGCCGCGGGAGCGTTGGCCAGCACGTCGTCGCGCTTGCCGCCGTCGGTGACGATATCGTCGCGGAGCCTGAGCTTGTTGGGGATGACGGCGGTCATCGGCTCGACCCCCTCGACGTCCACCTCCTGGAGCTGCTCGACCCAGCCGAGGAGGTTGTTCAATTCGGGCGCGAGCGCCTCGACCTCGGCGTCGGTGACGGCAATCCGGGCGAGGCGGGCGATATGGCGGACGGTGGCGGCGTCGACGGACATGGGGGGCCGCTAGCATTCACGCTGCGGTGCGGCAAGGAGCCCTATTCGAAGACCTCCCCCACCGGCTGCCCGCCGACGAACAGCTGCCGCCGCTCGACCTTGCGGACCTCGACCCGGCCCCTGGCCGTATCCGGCGGCGGAGCGTCGCTCGTCGCGACCGGGGGAAGGCGCTGGGCCCAGGTCCCGTCGGGCTGAGCGTCGAACAGGTAGAGGCCGCAACGGGGACAATCGGGGCGAAGGACCGCCGCCCGTTTCGGCTCGACGAAGACGACGCGGCAGATCTCGTCATGGCATTGCCCGGTCCGGCCGATCAGATCGGCGAGAGTCGATGGGACCGGCAGGCCGCCATCGGCCCGGAGCCTGACCGGCGCCGGCCTGGATTGCTCCGGAGCGCCCCGCTCGTCCGGGCCCATCGCCCAGCGCGTCGGGGCGCGCAAAGCGTCGCGGGCGCGCTGGCGGACGACGAGGTTCGGGCTCGACGCGAGCCGCTCCAGCGCCCGCCGGCCCGACGGGCCGAAGTCGAAGCGCATCGCCGCCCAGTCGAAGCGGTCGGGCGCGACCCGGCCGCCCTCCAGCCGCGCCAGCTGGTCGCGGGCCGAGATGGCGCCGAAGCTGACGATCGGAAGCGCGAGGACCAGGGCAAGCAGGCACAGGCCGGCGGCGAGCCGGATATTGGATGTGCGAAGCGCCTCGGGCCAGCGCCGCCGGCCGAGGACCAGGGCGACCAGGTAACCGAGCGCGAAGGCCGCGGCGGCGAGAACGAAGATGCAGGCCCACAAGCGGTCGGGCGTGAAGCCATATTGGCCGATGCGCTTGGCGGTCGAGACGGCCGCGACGAAGGCGAGCGGGACCATTGCCAGCACGAGGCCGAGGGCCGCGAAGCGAAGCAGCGGCGAGCGTGCCTCCTCGTCGGCGGCGTTGCCGATCACCGCATTGGCGAGGATGACCGCTCCGAGGATGCAGGCGAGCAGGATCGGGGTCGTCGCCTGGGTCTGCTCCCAGAGCGGCTGCAGGCCGGTGAAAGGCAGCGCAAGCACGAAGAGGACGAGGCCGAGCGCGAGGATCGGCGCGAGCACGGAAAGCACCGCCCTGGCGACCTTCTGGAGGGTGCCGAGCACTTGGTCGCGGTCGCGGAGCAGCCCGACCGCGCCGCCGAACGCGCCGCCGGCGAGCGGCCACATGAACCAGCCCCTCTCCATCAGGTCGCGCAGGAAATCGATTCCGATCAGGTGGAAGAGGGAGGACAGCAGCAAGGTGAGCAGCATCGTCGCGACGACGAAGGCGCAGGCGGCGCCCCACAGGATCAAATTGGCCCAGACATGGGCATGGACGATGGCGGTTTCCGGCCGTCGCCGGCCGCTGTCGCGAAACGACTGAAAGAGCGGCAGCGCGATCGCGACGGCGAGGATGCCCGAGAAGAATTGCCACCCTTCCCCCGCCCCCCAGTCGTTGGGAGCGCCATTCCAGGCGGCGACGAAGCCGGCCACCAGCCCGCCGGCCGCGGCGAAGGCGACCGACCAGGGCCAGCGCCGCCGCTCGAGCGAGAAGGCGAAGGCGATTCCGGAAACCGCCACGAAGGCGGCGGCGCCGGCGCGGAGCGCACTGGCGTCGAACCTGGAAGTGCCCTCCGGACCGCCGGTCAGCCAGTGAAAGGCCAGCCCGAAACAGGCGCCGAGCGCCCCGAGAATCACCGCCCGCAAGCGCCAGGCGGGATGATCGATCCGGCTCTGCTCGTCCATGACGTCCTCCCCGTGGCCCATCCTAACGCTTGCATCGGCTTGTGCCATCGGCTTGTGCAGCCACGATGCAGGCTCGGAGGATTTGATGCTGGCGCGGCGGTTCCTGTGGGTGGTGGCCGGGGTGACCGTGCTCGTCATCGCGGCGGCCCTCGTCTACCGGCTGTTCGGGGCCGAGTTGCTCCGATTCACGATGGTCCCGACCGCCGCCTTCGAAGGCGGCCCGCCGCCGGCGCCCAACGCTTATGCGGACAAGAGGCTGTGGATCGCCCGGCCCGACATGGCGAGCAGCCCGGCCTCCTGGCTGCCCGCGGGGGCGAAGCGCGGAGGCGCCGGGCGGGCGTCGGTCTTCTTCATCCACCCCACCTCATACCTGAAGACGAACCATTGGAACGCCCCGCTCGACGACGGCGAATCGCAGTGGCGGGCGAAATTGTTCGTCCAGAGCCAGGCCAGCGCGTTCAACGGCGTCGGCGACATCTGGGCGCCGAAATACCGCCAGGCGACGTTCGGCGCCTTCCTGACCACCAAGGCCGAGGCGCAAAAGGCGCTCGACCTCGCCTATCGCGATGTCGCCGCCGCCTTCGACCAATTCCTCAAGGAGGCGCCGAAGGACCGGCCGATCATCCTCGCCGGTCACAGCCAGGGCAGCCTCCACCTGATGCGCCTGCTCGCCGAGCGGATCGCCGGCAAGCCCGAGGCGAAGAGGATCGCCGCCGCCTATGTCATCGGCTGGCCGGTCTCGATCCCGGCCGACCTCCCCTCGCTCGGCCTGCCGGCCTGCGAACGGCGCGATCAGGCCGGCTGCCTGATCAGCTGGCAGAGCTTCGCCGAGCCCGACGACCCGGGGATGATCACCCATGTCTACGACAAGTCCTCGGGGCGGACCGGGATCCCCCGCGCCGGCTCGCCGATGCTGTGCACCAACCCCTTGACCGGCGGCCGCGGCGGCGAGGCGCCGGCCGCGGCCAATCTCGGCACTCTGGTCCCCAATGCCGAGCTGACCGAGGGGCGGCTGCAGGCGGCGGGCGTCCCCGCCCGCTGCGACGTGCGCGGCTTCCTGCTGATCGGCGAGGACGCGCCGGACCTCGGGCCCTATGTGCTGCCGGGCAACAATTACCACGTCTACGATTACGCCTTGTTCTGGGCGAATTTGCGCGCGGATGCCGATGCGCGGGTAGCGGCGTGGGAGGGGAAATGATCACCCGCAGGGCCGCCGAATTCCGCGAAGCGCTCCCGGCGGGCGGGCGGCTCCTGGGTCTCGACGTCGGGACGAAGACGATCGGCCTTGCTCTCTGCGACGCGCAATGGACGATCGCCACCGCCGCCGATCTCCTTCACCGCGGGAAGTTCGGCAAGGATCTGGAGAAGCTGCGCTCGTTCGCGGAGGCGCAGCGGGTCACCGGCCTCGTCGTCGGCCTGCCGCTCAACCTCGACGGCAGCGACTCGCCGCGCACCCAGTCGGTCCGCGCCTTCGCCCGCAACCTCGAGCCGCTCGGCCTGCCGGTCCTGCTCTGGGACGAACGCTGGTCGACCCAGGCGGTCACCCGCACGCTGATCGATGCCGACGCCAGCCGCGCGCGCCGCGCCGAGCTGGTCGACAAGATGGCCGCCGCCTACATCCTCCAGGGCGCGATCGACGCTCTGACGATGGGCTAGGACTCGAGACGCCCGAGCGCCTCGCGCATCGCGGCGCGGAATTCGGGGCGGTCGTAAATGTCGTTGTGGCCGGCCCCCCTTATGGTCTTGTCGTAGACGATATTCCCGGCCGCCCGGCGAAGGCCTTCGGTCCGCGCCGGCAGGATCAGGGTGTCGCGGTCGCCGGCGATGAGCGCGGCGGGGACGGACGAGCCGGCGAGCCACTTGGCCGGCGCCATTTCGTGGCGGAACAACCAGCCCACCGGCAGCCATTTGACCTGGCCCGCCGCGACCGCCTTCAGCGAATCGAACGGAGTGACGAGGATGAGGCCGTCGAGCGGCCGGCGCGGCGCGAGGCTGGCCGCGACACCGCTGCCGATGCTGAAGCCGATTGCGAAGGTCCGGCGCGGGCGCAGGCGCCGGACGGCGAGGTCGTAGACCCGCGGGGCATCGTCGAGCAAAGCCTGCGCGCTGGAAGCGCCGGTCGACGGATAATAGCCGCGATAGTGGAAGACGACGACGTCCGCCTCGGGGAAGATATCGTGCAGATAGGCGGCGACCGTCTCGCCGTTCCAGCCATTGCCGCCGAAGCCGAGGATCAAAATCCCCGACGGCCTTGCCGCGGGCGGGACGTGGACGCCGTAGAGTCGGTTGCCCTCGACCGTCTCCAGGCTGAGGCGCTCCGCACCCGGCGGCAGCGGAGCGGCGCCGCCGACCGCGCCTGCCGGGAAGAGCAGCCGGCCCTGGAAGGCGAAGACGATGCCCAGCAAAGCAAGGTACAAGAAGACCGGGAGGAAGAGGAGCTTCCACATGCTGCCGGCCTATCGCAAGGCGGCGCGCAGCTTCAACGCGCGCAGGCCTCCGCCAGCGCCGGCTCGATCGCATCGAGGGTGAAGGGTTTGGACAGAACGGGAGCGCCGGCATGCTCGGACGGCGGCGGTTCGATATGGCCGCCGGTGGCGAGGATGTAGGGCACGCCCTGGGCGGCGAGGCGGTCGGCGACCGGCCAGACCCTTTCGCCGTTCAGATTGACGTCGATGATGGCGACGTCGAACCCGCCCTGCCCGACCCTGGCGAGCGCCTCGGCGACCGTATCGCAGGTGGCGGCGACCTTGTGGCCGAGCGAGTCGAGGAAATCCTCCAGCATCATCGCGATCAGCGGCTCGTCTTCGACGATGAGGATGGAGCGGGCGGTCACAGGCGAGGGCTTAAGGCGTAACAAGTCGTTGCGAAACCATTATTTTGGCGTCTCCCGTCGTCCCAGCGAAGGTTGGGACCCCAGCGAGTAGCAGCACCTCGCTTTTCACCCCCCGGGGCCCCTGCCTTCGCTGGGGCGCCGGCTATTTCATCAGCAGCGCGTCCCTAGTCGCCTCCGCGAGCTTCTGGACCGAGAAGGGCTTGGCGAGGAAGGCGACCCGGTCGAGGTCGATCGACTGGCGCAATTGCTCCTCGGCATAGCCGGAGATGAACAGGATCGGCAAATCGGGCTGGCGCGCCCTCGCCTCGCGGGCGGTGGTCGGGCCGTCCATGGTCGGCATGACGACGTCCGAAATCATCAGGTCGACCCTCTTCTCGCGCTCGAGTATCTCGATCGCCGCCTCGCCATTCTCGGCGAGCAGGATCGTGTAGCCGTGCCGGCTGAGCGCCCGCTCGGCGACGGCTCTCACGGTCGCTTCGTCCTCGACCAGGAGGATGGTGCCCGTCCCCCACAGCTCGCCGGCCGGCTCGCGGACCTTGCGCGCGGGCTTGACGGCCTCGGCCCGATGGACGGGCAGGTAGATGACGAAGCTGGTCCCCTTCCCGCGCTCGGATTCGGCGAAGATGAAGCCGCCCGACTGCTTGACGATGCCGTAGACGGTGGAGAGGCCGAGACCGGTTCCCTTGCCCACCTCCTTGGTGGTGAAGAAAGGCTCGAAGATCTTGGGGAGGAGATGGGGCGCGATGCCCGTTCCGGTGTCGGTGACCCGAAGCGCGGTATAGTCCGCGATCGGAAGGATCTCGCTGCCCATGCGGCGGACGTCGTCGGCCGACACCGAGTAGGTCTGAAGGGTGAGCGTACCGCCGGCCTCGCCTTCCTTGGACAGCATGGCGTCGCGGGCATTGACGGCAAGGTTGACGATGACCTGCTCCAATTGCCCGGGGTCGGCGCGGACCGCGCCGAGGCCGCGCCCGTGCTTGACCTGCAGCTCGACCCGCTCGCCGAGCAGCCGTTTCAGAAGCGTCGAAACCTCGGCGATGACGTCGGGGAGCTGGAGGACCTGGGGCCGCAGGGTCTGCTGGCGCGAGAAAGCCAGCAGCTGGCGGGTCAGGCTGGCGGCGCGGTTCGAGTTGGAGCGGATCTGCTGGATGTCGTCATAGTCGCTGTCGCCGGGCGCATGGCGCATCAGCATCAGGTCGCAATGGCCGATGATGGCGGTCAATATGTTGTTGAAATCGTGGGCGACGCCGCCGGCGAGCTGGCCGACCGCCTGCATCTTGGTCGCCTGCGCGACCTGGCGCTTCAGCCGGTCCTCCTCGCTATTGTCCTTCAAGGAAAGCAGGACCGCCGCCTCGCCGAGGCCGCGGGCGCCGGCGACGGTGAGCGCGACCGGCTCCTCGGCCTTGGCCTTGAGGCGGACGGCGACGTCGCCGGACATCGAGGCGCCGCGCGCGAAACGGCGGACCGAATCGGCAACTGCCGCCTTGTCCTCGTCGACGACGAGGTCGCTGGGCCAGGTCGGCGCGGCGCTGCGCGACAGGCCGGCGGCGCGGCGGAAGGCGGCGTTCAAATAGAGGAAGCGGCCGTCGCGGTCGGCCAGCGCAAGCCCGAGCGGCAGGATCTCGAGCAGGGCATTGATGTTGTGAGCGCCGTCCGCGCCGACGGTGCCGAGCTCGTCGAGCAGGAGGAACAGGCTCGGCCCGCCTTCCGCCTCCGCCAAAGGCACCTGGAGGATGCGCAGAGCCCCTCCCGCCTTGCCTTCGCGGGCGAAGTGGAACTGGTGCTGCTCGCCCATCGCCAGCAGGTCGACCAAAGCGGTGCCGGGCGCCACTTCGGCGTCGCCGCCGGCGCGGGCATGAAAGGCCGCGTTCGCTTCCAGGACTCGGCCGTCCGCGGCGGTGAGCACGGCCATCAGGCCGGTCGCGCCGAGGCGTCGGCCGATATCCCCGGCCAGCAGCTCGCGGGCCTCGGCGGCGGCGTCCTTTTCGGCGGACAGGACGAAATGCCACAGCAGGCTGCCGTCCCCCTGTCCGGCGCCGCGGACTTCGGCGGTCAGGCTGAGATCGCCCGCCGCCAGGCCCCGCGCCTCGGCCTGGCCGTCGCGGCGCGCGGCGGCGAGGGCCTCGCCGAGCGCTGGGCCGAACGGCAGATCCAGCGGCGGCCGGATTCCGAACCAGCTTTCGTAGCGGCCGTTGGCGGCGATGAGGTTGCCGTCGGCATCGGTGACGGCGAGCGCATCGCTCGAGGCTTCGAGAGCGGCGCGGACCAGGGCGAGATCGGTACCCGAGACGACAGCCTCGCCAGCCTCCGCGGCGCCTCGTCCGACGAACAGCAAAGGCAGGCCCACGGCCAGCGCTCCCGCGAAGAAAGCTGCGGCGAAGACCGGATTGTCCAACGCCCACAGCAGCAGCGCCGCCGACGCCGCCGCGGCGGCGAGCACCGCGAGCATGGCAAGGCCGAGGCGCGGCCGGGCCGCCGGGGCTGGGGCCGCGCTCGCCATTCCTACCAGATGCGCACGCGCTGGGCGGGCGCGACGTAGAGCGCCTGGCCGGGCTGGACTGCGAAGGCCGAATACCAGGGGTCGAGGTTGCGGACGACGGCAGTGCGCTGCTCGGAAGGGCTGTGCGGGTCGGTCAGCAGGCGCTGGCGAAGGTTCGCCTCGCGATAGTTGCGCCGCCACACCTGCGCCCAGCCGAGATAGAAACGCTGGTCGCCGCTGAAGCCGTCGATCACCCGCGGCTCGGCGCCGCCCAGCGACTGCTTCCAGGCGTCATAGGCGACGGTGAGGCCGGCCAGGTCGGCGACATTCTCGCCCATGGTGAGCTTGCCCTGCACGTGCAGGCCCGGCAGCGGCTCGTAGGCGTCATATTGCGCCCCAAGCGCGTCGAGGCGCGACTGGAAGTTCTTGACGTCCTGCGGAGTCCACCAGTCGACCAGCCGGCCCTCGCGATTATATTTGGCGCCCTGATCGTCGAAATGGTGGCTCATCTCGTGGCCGATGACGGCGCCGATGCCGCCGTACTTGACCGCATCGTCGGCCTTGGGATCGAAGAACGGCGGCTGCAGGATGGCGGCGGGGAAGACGATCTCGACCATGCCGAAATTGGCATAGGCGTTGATCTCCATCGGAGTCATGCCCCACTCCCAGCGGTAGATGGGCCGGCCGAGCTTGGTGACGTTGTACTGATGCTCGAAATTGGCCGAGCGCATCGCGTTGCCGAGCGGGTCGTCGCGGCGGATCTCGAGGCCCGAGAAGTCGCGCCAGCGGCTCGGATAGCCGATCTTGGGCGTAAAGGCGGCGAGCTTGGCGTGGGCCGCGATTCTGGTCGCCGGCTGCATCCAGTCGAGCTGGTCGATGCGCCGGTCCATCGCCGCGATGACGTTCCTGACCAGCCGGTCGGCCGCCGCCTTGGTCTCGGGCGGGAAGTAGCGCTGGACGTAGATCTGGCTGACCTCGTCGCTCAGCGCATTGGTGACGAAGGTGACGCCGCGCTTCCATCGCGGCTCCTGCTCCGGGGTGCCGGAGAGGACGGTGCCGTAGAAGGAGAAGGCCTCCTCGTCGAAGCGCTTCGGCAGATAATCCGAATAGGTATCGAGCGAGCGGACGAGAAGCTGGTCCTTCAGCACCTGCAGCGGCGTCCTGGCGACGACCGCGGCAATGCCTTTCAAGGCGCTCGGCTGGGCGACGATGAGGTCGCTGACGTCGGCGCCGGCGCCGCGGGCATAAGCGGCGAAATCGAAGCCGGGGGCGCTCTTCGCCAGCGCCGCCAAAGTCATCTTGTTGTAGGTCTTGGTCGCGTCGCGGCTCTCGATGCGGGTCCAGTGAGCCCTGGCGATGTCGGTCTCGAACGCCATGATCGCGCCGGCGCGCGCCGCGGCATTGGTCTCGCCCGCCAGCGTCAGGACGTTGGTCAGATGCTTGAGATAGGCGGCGCGGGTCTCCGCCAGCTTGGCGTCCGGCTTCAGATAATAATCCCGGTCGGGCATGCCGAGGCCGGCCTGGAACATCGTGTAGGCGTAGCTTTCGGGATTCTTGTCGTCCTGGCCGACAAACCCGCCGACCGGACCGGGAATGCCGTTGCGGTCGGCCGCCGCGGCGAGCGCGGCATAAGCGCTTTTGGTCCTGAGGCCGCGAACCTGGGCGAGCCAAGGCTCGATCGGCCCGAGCCCCATCGCCTCGATCGCTGCCTCGTCGAGAAAGGCGGAATAGGCGTTGCCGATCTTGCTGTTCTGGTCGTCCTTGACCTCGTCCAGTATCTCGCGGGTGCGCTGGCGAGAGAGATCGTCGAGCATGGTGAACATGCCGTAATTGGAGCGGTCGGCCGGGATCGCCGTGTTCTTCGCCCAGGTGCCGTTGGCATAGCGATAGAAATTGTCGCCCGGCTGGACGGCGCGGTCCATGCCGGCCTCGTCGAAGCCGAAGCGGCCGATCTGCGGCCGGTCCGCCTCGGGCGGCGCCACCGGGCCTTCGGCGGCGGTGGCGACGGTCGCGGTCTGCTCGCGTACCTCGGCGGTCGAGGGACCTTTGGTGGTGGCACACGCGGCAAGGGCAGTGGAGGCGGCGAGGAGGGCGAGCAGTTTGCGCATGTTTGCGATCCTGAGCGTAAGGGCGGGAAGGCGCGCCTGATAGCAGGGTGCCGAAGGCTTTCAAACGTCCGACATTGCTCGCTTGTGCCGCCGGTGCCACTTGTAGCGGACCCAAACGTGCCAGCCGACCGCGCTCACCACATAACCCGTTGCCGCGGCCGAAATGGCGATGGTGGCAATGCCCAGCGCGATCGGCCCCGAGGCATGGTGCAGCCAGAAGAGCATTCGCGCGAACTCGCCTGAAGCATGCTGGGCCGCCGCGGGGTCGGGGCCGAGCGCATCGTGGTTGAGCTCCCACGAACCGACCCGATAGGCGGCATAGTACATTGGAGGGATGGTCAGCGGATTGACGACGAGCGTGAAAGCCGCCGCCAGCGCGACATTTGCCCGCACCGGTATCGCGAGCAAGGCGGCAATCACGATGTGCATGAAAGGGATGACGATGCCCACGCCGAGACCCAGCGCCACGCCCCGCGGCACCGAGCGGTGGTTGAGGTGCCAGAGATTGGGCTGGCTGAGCTGGCGGGCGAACGGCCGTAGCAGGCGATAACGGTCAATCGTCTCCCGCCGCGGCACGTGGTGGCGGATCCACCCCCAGAGATCCATCCTCGGCTTAGCCACGGTCGCGCAACAGCCGGCCCTGCTCCCGCTTCCAGTCCTTCTCCTTCTGATATTCGCGCTTGTCGGGCGCCTTGCGGCCCTTGGCCAGCGCCAGCTCGACCTTGGCCCGGCCGCGGCTGTTGAAATAGATGGAGAGCGGAACGAGGGTCATTCCCTGGCGGGCGACGGCGCCGTGCAATTTGGCGATCTCGCGCTCGTGGAGGAGCAGTTTGCGGGGGCGCTTGGGCTCGTGATTGTGGCGGTTGCCGTGGCTGAACTCGGGAATGTTGGCGTTGATCAGCCACGCCTCGTCGTCCTTCACCTCGGCATAGCTCTCGGCGATCGAGCCCTCGCCGAAGCGAAGCGCCTTCACCTCGGTCCCGGTCAGGGCGATGCCGGCCTCGTAGGTCGATTCGACGGCATAATCGAACCGCGCGCGCCGGTTCTCGGCGACGATCTTGGCCTTGTCGAAGGTGGCGGGACGGGGACGGACCATGATCAGGAGATAGAGACGGAACGGAAGGAAAGGAAAGCATTCGGTCCAAACCCGCAACCATTCCCATTCTCCCCTGCCGCGAAACAGGAAGGAAAGGCTTCGACAAGCTCAGGCCGAACGGTATTTGGGACAGCGCTCACAGCAGGCCCGCGTGCTTCAGGGCTTCGTCCACCGCCTTGCGGCTTGCTTCGGACGGGGGCGTCATCGGCAGGCGCAACTCGGCCGAGAAGCCCCCGTGAATGCGCGACAAGGCATATTTGACCGGCCCCGGCGACGCGTCGGTGAACAGCGCCGCGTGGAGCGGGTAGAGCTTGTCCTGGAGTCTCAAAGCTTCCTGCCAATTACCTGACAAGCAAGCGTTCTGGAACTCGGCGCATAGCCGAGGCGCGACATTGGCCGTGACCGAGATACACCCCACCCCGCCCATCGCCATGAAGCCGAGGGCCATGTCGTCGTTGCCGGACAGCTGGACGAAATCCTCGCCGCAGGCGAGGCGCTGGGCGGAGACCCGGGCGAGGTTGCCGGTGGCGTCCTTGATGCCGATGACGTTGGCGATCCTGGCGAGGCGCGCCATCGTCTCGACCGAGATGTCGGTGATCGTGCGCGACGGGACGTTATAGAGGATTACGGGCAAGTCGACCGCCTCGGCGACGGCGGCGAGATGGGCGTAGATGCCCTCCTGGTTGGGGCGGTTGTAATAAGGCGGCACGTGGAGCGCGGCGTCGGCGCCGGCCGCCTTCGCGGATCGGGTGAGCGCGATGGCGTGGGCGGTGTCGTTGGAGCCGCAGCCGGCGATCACCTTGACCCGTCCCTCGGCGCCCTCGATCGCCAGCTCGATCGCCCGGCGATGCTCGGCGTCGGTCAGCGTCGCCGATTCGCCGGTGGTGCCGCAGGGGACGAGCGCGTGGCTGCCCTCGCCCACCTGCCAGCGAACGAAATCCAGGAAGGCGCCTTCTTCCAACGCTTCGTCGCGGAAAATCGTCACCAGAGCCGGGATCGACCCGCGGAACATCATGAAGCTCCTTCACGCGAGGCTGCCGGCCGGACAATAAGGAGGCGCCGTTCACGGCCTGATAAGGAGGGGGTTGGCATTCTGTCCAGCATGCAGAAAAAAGCGTTCGCCTTGAGCCTGTTGGGCGTGTCCGCCATGTCCGTCGCCGCGGTCGCGACGGGGGTGCGGCCGATGCAGGTCGCCAAAATCCTGCCGGCGGCGGTGCAAAGCGCGATGGCGCCCCTCGCGCCCCCGGCCCAGCCCCGGCCCGCGCCGGCTTATTCGCCGGTGCCGGCGGCGGTCAGCGCCGACCTCGCCCGCTGGAACAGCCTGCGGCAGACGGACAGCCTGCCTTTCTCCTCCTATGCCTCGTTCCTGACGACCCACCGCGGCTGGCCGGGCGAGGCGGCGATGCGCAGGACCGCCGAGAAGGCCAATGCCGATGGCGGCGCGGCCTATGAGGTGATCGGCTTCTTCAGCGCCTTCCCGCCGCTGAGTCCGGCGGGCCATGCCCGGCTCGCGTTCGCCCTTTCCGCCTCCGGGCGGGGCGACGAGGCGCTCGAATCGGCGCGCAAAGCCTGGACCGGCGGCGTGCTTCCGCCGACCGACGAGGCGCGAATCCTCGGCCAGTATGGCGGCCGTCTCACCAGCGCCGACCATGACGCCCGGCTCGAGGCCCTGCTCGGCAATGGCGACACCCAGAGCGCGGCTCGGACACTGCCGCTCGCTTCGGCGCAGCGCCAGGCGCTCTACTCGACCCGGCTCGCGCTCCAGACCCGGGCACCCGACGCAGCGAGCCGCCTTGCCGCGCTCGGGCCCGTGGAGGGCGATCCGGGCCTGCTGATGGACCGGGCCAACTGGTTGCGCAGCTCCGGCCAGAGCCTCGCCGCGCGCCAGCTGATGGCGCAGCCGCACCGCCTCGCCCGGCCGCCCGTCAATGCCGAGAAATGGCTGGAGACGATGACGACCCTGGCCAAGGGCGCGGCCAACGACGCGCAATGGCCGACCGCCTGGCAGATCGCCTCCCAGCTCGACGACGTCTATCCGGCGGGCACCGACGTCAGCGCCCGGCCCTATGGCGAGCGCGACGAATATACCAACCTCGCCTGGCTCGCCGGAACGGCCGCGAACAAGCTCGCCCGCTTCGCCGACGCGGCGCGGATGTTCGACCTTTACGGCCGCGCGGCGCGCTCCTCCCAGACCCGCACCAAGGGTTTCTACTGGGCGGCGCGGGCGGCGTATAATGCCGGCCAGAAGGCGCAGTCCGACGCCTGGCTGGAGCAGGCGGCGGCCAGCCCCGACCAGTTTTACGGGCAGCTCGCGCTCGAGCGGCTCGGCCGCCGGGTGATTCCGCCGTCGCCCGTCCCGGTCATTCCGAGCGCCGCTGAGCGCTCCGCCTTCGCGGCGCGGCCGCTCGTCCAGGCGACCAAGGCGCTCGGCGACATGGGCCAGTGGAGCGACCAGTCCGCCTTCGTCCGAGCCATTGCCGAGCAGGCGGAGACGACCAGCGACCGGGTCCTCGCCGCCCAGTTCGGCCGCTCGATCGGCCGCCAGGATCTCGGCGTCTGGGTCGCGCGGGAGGCGCGCAACAAGGGCCAGACCTTCTACGACCCCGCCGGCTTCCCGGAAGTGACCGTGCCGCCGGCCTTTGCCCACCATTGGGCGCTGGCCCACGGCATCACCCGCCAGGAAAGCTCGTTCGACCGCGCCGCGGTCAGCCATGCCGGCGCGCGCGGGCTGATGCAGCTGATGCCGGGAACGGCGCGCGAGACGGCGGGCAAGGTCGGCCTGCCCTACGATTTCGGCCGGCTGACCACCGACCCGTCCTACAACGTCATGCTCGGCTCGAGTTATTTCGACCGCCTGCTGGCCGAATGGGGCGGCCATGCCGCGCTGGCGGTGGCGAGCTACAACGCCGGATCGGGCAACGTCCGCAAATGGGTGCGCGAGAATGGCGACCCGCGCGGCGGCACCGACATCGTCACCTGGATCGAGGCCATCCCTTATTCCGAGACGCGCAACTACGTGCAGCGGGTGCTCGAGAATGCCGTGGTCTACGAGGCGATGCGGGCGCAGCGCAGTGGCGGCAGCGCCAACCGGCTGTCTTATTATCTCGGCAAGGGCGGGCCGGGCTAGCGGTCAAGCTGAACTTGTTTCAGGGTCCGGTTTCGAGCAGCATTGCGGGTGGAGGCCTGGACCCTGGAACGAGTTCAGGGTGACGGGAGAGCGATGAGCGACCGGCCCAACTACATCACCCCCAACGGCTACCGCCGGCTGCGCGAGGAATATGAGGCGCTGTTCGGGGTGGAGCGGCCGAAGCTGGTCGAGACGATCTCCTGGGCGGCGGCGAACGGCGACCGCTCGGAGAATGGCGACTATATCTACGGCCGCAAGAAACTGCGCGAGATCGACCGCCGCTTGGGCTATTTGGCCAAGGTCATGAAAGAGGCCAAGCAGGTCGACCCGGCCGCCCAGCCGAGCCGTGATGAAGTCCGCTTCGGCGCCACCGTCGAAATTGCCGACGAAGGGGATCACCGCCGCATCTTGACCATTGTCGGCGATGA
>JAXDPG010000152.1:0-4404 GCA_034668485.1 Sphingomonadales bacterium | reverse complement strand
TCACGCCGCGCGACCGGCGCTTCGGGCGCGAGGCGGCGACGCCGCGGCTATGGCATGGCGGACGCGTCGAGGCGACCGCAATCTACAATGCGCTGTCGACCACCTTTCCCGCCGGCGAGGCCTTCTTCGTCGAGAGCGTGCGCGCCTTCCGCGACGACGCCCCGCCCGCGCTCGCCGAGGAGATCCGCGCCTTCACCACCCAGGAAGTGATGCACAGCCGCGAACATGTCGCCTTCAACCGGCGCGCGATCGAGGCCGGATACGACTTCGCGCCGCTCGAGAAGAGGGTCGACGAGCGGCTCGCTGAGACCCGGGACCGGCCGCCGGTCATCAACTTAGCCGCGACCATGGCGCTCGAGCATTTCACCGCGATCGTCGCCAACCAGCTGCTCGGCAATCCCCGCCATCTCGAGCAGGCGGACCGCGAATCCGCCGCTTTGTGGCGTTGGCACTCGATCGAAGAGATCGAGCATAAGGGCGTCGCCTATGACACCTGGCTCCACGCGACGCGCCACTGGCCGCGCTGGAAGCGCTGGCTGGTCAAGGCGCGCGTGATGATGAAGGTGACCCGCAACTTCTTCGTCGAGCGCAGCCACGGCGCCCTGATCCTGCTCCGCCAGGACGGCATTAGCGGCCCGCGCGCCTGGGCCGGCTTCTTCTGGTACGCCTTCGTCTCGCCCGGCATGTTCGGCAAGATCCTCGGCGGCTGGGCGCGCTTCTTCCTCCCCGGCTTCCACCCCTGGAAGCATGACGACCGCAAGCTGATCGCCGCCGCCGAGCGGAGCCTCGGGGAGCCCGTCCCCGCCTGAACCGGCTCAGGCCGCTCCGGAGGTCGAGACCGTCCGCGGGCGCGGGAGCTGCCGCGAAAAGCTATTGGGAATGAGCCGCCGCGGAGGCGGCGTGCGCCCTGGCGAGGCGGAGGTGCCGCGACCAGCGCTCCTCCGCCCAGCGGTCGATCAGCGCGTCGGCCCTGCGGCGAAGCTCTCCATCGCGCGGCAAGTCGCGGTAGGACCGGGTGAGACCGAGATCTTCGAAAGTCACGTCCTCGGTATCCAGCCGAAAGGCGGTAAGGCGTCCGCCCGCCTCGGCAAGGCCGATGGCCGAGGGGCGGTCGAGCGTGCCGGTATATTGAAAGACGGCGCGCGCGCTCTTCTGCGGGAGCCTGGCTCCCGCGGCGGTCAGCAGGATGCGTCGAATGTCGACCAGGCCGGCCGGCCGCGGAAAGTCCAGCCCCCGCACGTTGCTGACGAGCGGTATCTGCATCTGGCGCCGGTTCAGCACCTGGCCGTGCCCGACATAGCCGTTCTCGAACAATTCCTCGCCATGGTCGCCGAGGACGAGGACGACGCTGTCGTCGAGCACGCCCTGCGCCTTCAGCCGCGCCAGGACCTGGCCGGTCAGCCAGTCCGCATAGCCGACGGCGTTCCAGTAGCGGCGGGCCACCCATTCGCGGTTCGCCCAGCTGATCTTGCTGCGCGGAATGGGCGGGCCGGGGAGAAATGACGGAGTCCCCGTGAAATCGTAGGGGAAATGGGCGGACTGGAAATTGAAGTACAGGAAGGCCGGCCGCCGCCACGCTTCCGGTCCGGTGAAATGACGGTCCATCTCCCGCAACACGGTCTTGCCGTCGACGATCAGGCTGGTTGTGCCGACGACGTCCCAGAGCCGCTCCTTCTCAAGCACCCGCGCATCGACGAAGACGTCGCTGTTCTCGCGCATTTTGACGGCCGCGGCGATGCCGCCGAAATCGACGGCGTGGGTCGAGAAGACGGCGACTCGATAGCCGTTCTTCTTGAAGTCGGCGAAAAGCGACGGATCGTCGGGGAGGGGGTCCAGCTGGCCGGTGAACAATGTCTTCAGCGACGCGAGCGTGAAGCCGACATGGCTCCACGCCTCAGGCGCGGAGCTGCCGCGCGCGGCGAGCGCGACGAGGTTCGGCGCGATCGGCCGGCCGCCGAAGCGTTTGGACAAAGCCTCGGCGCGGACGCTCTCGAGGACGATAAGCACGACATGCTTCGGCCGGGGGCCGAGCGGCGGCGTCGGAAGCGCCGAGGGATCGCCGCCATAGCGGAAGTCACCGCCAAGCCCGTCCTCGTCCCGGCCGTTGCCGGGCACGTCCAGCGCATAGGGGTGCCGGCTTCCGTCGAAGGGGTCGGCGTCGCGCTGCGGGCTGAAGTAGCTATAGCCGTCGCGATCGAAGTCGGTCGCGAAGTTGAGCAGGGCGAGCGCCAGCCAAGGCGCATTGAACCGCTCGAGCGCGATCCGAGTGTCCGCGGTCCGGCCGGCCTGCAGCAGGAGGATCGGCGCGACCAGCAAGGCAAGCGCCGGCAGCCACAGCCGGCGCCAACCGCCCGGCGCCGGCGCGACCGCCGGGCCCGGCCGCCGGCGCAAGTCGAGCAGGCGGTAGAGGAGAAACCACGCGCCTGCCGCGGCCGCGAGCCCGGCGAGGAGGACCAAGGCTTCGTCCAGCACGTAATAGAGCGCGGCGGCGAGGCTGCCGCCGGCGAGGTTGCGGATCGTCTGAAGGTCGGTGGCGTCGCTGAGATAGGCGAGCACCCGGTACTTGGCCAGCGCCGCTCCGGCCAGGACCAGGCCGCCGAGGAACAGGAAATTGAAGCGGAAGAGCCGATGGCCGCGGCCGCGATGAAGTCGCCTGGCGGACGCGTAGACGAAATAGACAAGCAAGCCGTGGCAGAGGAGCAAAGTCGGAAAGAAGACGGCATATTCCGCCGCGGTGTCGAGGTTGTGGTGATATCGGTAGCCGCGGCCGAAAAACTCGAAGCGGCGCACGGCCAGCCAGAGCTCGAGCGCGAGGGTCGCGCCGGCGGTGGTCAGGAAGAGGAGCAAATCGCCCCCCATCCGAGGCCGCCCGCCGGGCCCCGCCGCTTCGCCCTTTTCGCTCCGCATTCGCCATCGCTAGCGGACCAGGTCGTCCGGCACCAGCCTCCGCGGATCAGGCGGCGATCATCGCTGCAGCGTCCTCGTCGGTCGCGGCTTCGGCGTCCAGCTCGAGCTTGAAGAGGCGGCACGGCGCCGCCTCGCCGCGGCCGGCGCTGTAGCGGGGGACAATCAATCCCGTCGGCCTGAAGCCGAGCTTCTCGAGCACCCGGCCCGAGGCGGGGTTGTCGAGGAAATGGGCGGAGTCGAGCCGCTTCACCCGGAGGCCGTGGCGCGCCGTGGCGAGCAGCGCCCGACCCGCTTCCGTCGCATAGCCACGGCCCCACTTCCCGCGCGCCAGCCAATAGCCGAACTCGGTCTCGCCGGTCGGGCGCCGGCCGAAGCCGATTCCGCCGATCAGCTCCGGGGCGCCGTTGCCAAGGAGGAAGATGAGCAGCGACGGCTCCGACGCCTTGCGTTCGGTGGCGAGGAAAGCCTCGGCATCTTCGAGGCTGTAGGGCCAGGGCGCGGTGGCGAGGTTGCGAACGATCCGTTCGTCCCGGATCGCGCGGTACAGGGCGGGCGCGTCCTGGCTCCAGCCGGGCCTCAGCAGCAGTCTTTGCGTCCTCAGGAACATCATATCCTCCCTTCGCCGCTCGCGGGAGAGCGGCAGTTTCGAGGGAGACATGAAAAAGGAGAGGAACCCGGCGGCTCCTCTCCCTCGAATTCGGTTCTCAATTGAGACCTGGAGCCGCCCCTCCGGGGGACGGCCCTTTGTCGACCGTCCCTATTCCGCTGCTTCGATCGTCTGCGGCATGTCGACGCAGACGAACTTGCGGCCGAGCTTCCCGTCGCGGAACGAGACCCGGCCGTCGGTAAGCGCAAAGAGGGTATGGTCCTTGCCGATGCCGACATTGGTGCCCGGGTACCAGCGGGTCCCGCGCTGACGAACGATGATGTTGCCGGCGAGCACGGCTTCGCCGCCGAACTTCTTGACGCCCAGGCGACGGCCGGCGCTGTCGCGACCGTTGCGTGAGGATCCGCCTGCTTTCTTATGTGCCATGACTAAGCTCTTATCTCTTCTCGGGTTTACGCGGTCTTATCAGAAGCCGGCTTCTTCGGGGAGGCCTTTTTCTTGGCCTTGGCGGGGGCGTCGACCTGCTCGCTCTCGGCGCCTTCGACCTTGAGCGGCGCCTGCGGCTTGGCTTCGGCGGCGGCGGGGGCTTCGGCCTTCTTCGCCTTCGCTTTCTTCGGAGCCTCTGCGACGGGGGCCGCCGCGGTCGCCGCAGGAGCCTCCTCGGCGGGCTTCTCGGCCTTCGCCTTCTTCGGCTTCTCCGCCTTCTGGTCGCCGATCGCGAGGATCCTCAGGATCGTGTGCTGCTGGCGGTGACCCTTCTTGCGGCGGTAATTGTGGCGGCGCCGCTTCTTGAAGACGATGACCTTGTCGGCCTTGGCCTGGGCGATGATCTCGGCCGAGACGGTGAGCCCGTCGGTCGAGCGCAGATCGGCGCCCTCGCCGGCGAGCAG
>JAXDPG010000151.1:0-6069 GCA_034668485.1 Sphingomonadales bacterium | reverse complement strand
TCACCGGCTATGGCGAAGGCGGCTGGTGGGTGCAGGATATCGCGGCCTCGCTGCCGGCACGCCTGCTCGGCGACGGCAAGGGCCGGACCGCGCTCGATCTGTGCGCCGCGCCGGGCGGCAAGACGATCCAGCTCGCCAGCGCCGGCTTCGAGGTGACCGCGATCGATTCGTCGGAAAGTCGTCTTGCACGACTTTCCGAGAATCTGGCGCGGACCCATCTTTCGGCGAAGGTGATCGCCGCCGACATCCTGCGCTGGTCGCCGCCCGACAAGGTCGACTCGATCCTGCTCGACGCGCCCTGCTCGGCGACCGGCATCTACCGCCGCCATCCCGACGTCCTCTACCGCGCCCGCCCCCGCGCCGTCGCCGAGCTCGCCGAGGGCCAGGGAGCGATGCTCGCCCGCGCCGCCGGCTGGCTGAAACCCGGCGGCACCCTGGTCTATTCGGTCTGCTCGCTCGAGCCCGAGGAAGGCGAGGCGATCGCCGACGCCTTCCTCGCCGAGCGCCGCGACTTCGAGGCCGCGCAGATCGAGGCCGGCGAGCTGCCGGCCGCGATACCCATCGAGGGCAATCGCGTCCGCACCCTCCCCGGCCTGTTCGCCGAAGCCGGCGGCACGGACGGCTTCTTCATCGCCCGCTTCCGGCGCACATAAATCCCTCTCCCGTCCTTCACGGGAGAGGAGGGAGCCATCCGCGCAGCGGATGGGAGGTGAGGGTCTGTACCGCTGATTCCGCAAGACCCTCACCTCCCAAGCCTGACGGCTTGGGCCCCTCCTCTCCCGCCCAAAGCGGGAGAGGGGTTTGCTAGCCCCGAGGGTCCCCGCCGCCTTCGAGAATGATTCGAATGGTCTCCACCACCCCCTCGATATTCTGCAAGATGTCGCGGTTCCAGAAGCGCACGATTCGAAACCCACGTTTGCGCAGGTAGGCGGATCGGGCGCGGTCGGCCTCCGGATTGTGCTGGCCTCCGTCCGCCTCGACGATCAGCTTGCGCTCGAGACAGGCGAAATCGGCGACGAACGGGCCGAGGCTGTGCTGGAAGCGGAATTTGTACCCGAGACGGCGGTCCCTCAGGCGCGACCAGAGGAGGCGTTCGGCATCGGTGGCGAGGCGGCGCAACGGGGCGGCGTGGGGGCTGATCTGGCGCTTCACCGGCGGCATGAAGTGGAGAAATATCACGCCGCAATGGCTATCCAAAAAGCGCTTGCGGACGATGCCAAAAAGCTCCTCTCCCGTCCTTCACGGGAGAGGAGGGGCCCATCCGCGCAGCGGATGGGAGGTGAGGGTCTTGCTGAGTCCGGCGTACAGACCCTCACCTCCCAAGCCTGACGGCTTGGGCCCCTCCTCTCCCGCCAAGAGCGGGAGAGGGGGATCGGCGGGCGCCATCCCCCTCCCGCCAACAAAGCGGGGATAAGTCGCCCCCTTTCCTTGCCGCGCGACTCGGGCAGGGTTAACGTTCGCGCGTGCAGCAGCCCGTCCGCATCGCCCCTTCCATCCTCTCGGCCGATTTCGCCCGGCTCGGCGAGGAGGTCCGCGCCGTCGACGCGGCGGGGGCCGACTGGATCCATGTCGACGTGATGGACGGCCATTTCGTGCCCAACCTCACCATCGGTCCCGCCGTGGTGAAGGCGCTGAGGCCGCACAGCGCCAAGCCGTTCGACGTCCACCTGATGATCTCGCCGGTCGACCCGTTCCTGGAAGCCTTCGCCGAGGCCGGGGCGGACGTCATCACCGTCCATCCCGAGGCGGGGCCCCACCTCCACCGCACCCTCCAGGCGATCAGGGCGCTGGGCAAGCGGGCGGGAGTCGCGCTCAACCCCGCCACCCCCGCCAAGATGCTCGATTACGTCATCGAGGAAGTCGACCTGGTGCTGGTGATGAGCGTCAATCCCGGCTTCGGCGGGCAAAGCTTCATCGAGCGCCAGCTCGGCAAGATCGAGGCGGTCCGCAAGCGCATCGACAAGGCCGGCCTGGCGGTCGACCTCGAGGTCGACGGCGGCATCGATGCGGCGACGGCGCGGCGGGCGGTCGAGGCCGGCGCCGACGTCCTGGTCGCGGGAACGGCGACCTTCCGCGGCGGTCCGAAGCGTTATGCCGCGAATATCGGCGATTTGCGGCGATGAGCCTGCTCGAGAAGATCGACCCGCCCGAAGACGGCGAGATCGAGCCGGGCAAGAGGCTGATCCGGGCCGGCGGCGGCCACGGCGCCTCGCTCGGCGAGCATGTCTCCTCCTTGCTCCACCGCCTCTCGTGGCGAACCCCGTTCCACGCTTTGCGCCTGCGCGGCCGGGCGCCGCTCAAGCTGCTCGCCGTCCCCAAGGACCCGGTGGCGGGCGACAAGGCGGCCGGCGAGGCCATCCTCCACGGCCGCTTCGTCCACCGCGGCGAGACCCTGGCGCTCGACGCGCTCGATTTCGCCGCGCTCGACCAGCGCCCGCTCGACTTTCGCGACTATCTGCAAAGCTTCGAGTGGCTGCGCGACCTCGCCGCCGCCGCGACCCGCGAGCGGGGCGCCAAGCTGGCCGAGAAGATCGTCCACAAATGGCTGGCGGCCCATGCCGGGACGGTGACCGAGGCCGGCTGGCGGGCCGACCTGTGGGGCCGGCGGATCCTCTTCTGGACCGCCTACGCGCCCTACATATTGTCGAGCCGCGACTCCGGTTACCGGGCCGTGCTCCTCAACACCCTCTCGCGCGGCGCGCGCCATCTCGACAAGGCGGCGGAGAAGGCGAGGCCCGGCCTCGCCCGGATCACCGCCTGGGCGGGCGTGATCGCCGCCGCCTTGCTCGTCCAAGGCGGGGCCGGGCGGCTCAGCCGCGGCGAAAGCGGCCTCCTGAGGGCGCTGGCGAGCTCGCTTCACGACGACGGCGGCCTGCTCAGCCGCTCGCCGAACGAGCAGCTGATGCTGGTCGAGCTGCTCGCCCAGCTGCGCGCCGCTTATTATGCCGGCAAGCGCGACATGCCCGAGGCGCTGACCGACGCCCTGTCCGGCGCGGTCGGGGCCCTGCTCGGGGTCAGGCTCGGCGACGGGGCGCTGTCCAGCTGGCAGGGCGGCAACATGCTCTCGAAGCGGCGCGTCGACGCCGCGGTCGAAGGCAGCGGCGAGAGCGTCAGGCCGCTGCGCCAGCCGCGCGGCTGGGGCTATCAGCGGCTGGAGGCGAAGGGTGTCATCGCCGTGTTCGACGCGGCGCCGCCGCCGCCGACCCGCGCCTTCGCCGGCGGCTGCGCTTCGACCCTCGCCTTCGAGCTGTCGGAAGGGACGAACCGGCTGGTGGTCAATTGCGGCGGACCGGGGCCGGCGGAGGGCGCCATTGCGGCCGGGCTCGCCCACGCGCTGAGGAGCAGCGCCGCTTTTTCCACCCTCACCCTCGGCGACCGCAACTCGACCGCCGTCCATGACGACGGCAGCCTCGGCAAGGGCGTCGGCCAGGTCGAGCTGGTCCGCGACGAGACGGCGGGCGTGACCACGGTCGAGGCCGGCCATGACGGCTATGTCCGCCGCTTCGGCCTCGTCCACCAGCGCCAGCTCGTCCTCGCCGCCGACGGCCGCGAGCTGCGCGGGCAGGACCTTCTGATCCAGCAGGGCCGCCGCCGCCGCGCCGAGGCGATCCCCTATGCGGTCCGCTTCCACCTCCATCCCGACGTCGAGGCGGCGACGACGGCCGACGGGCAGGGCGCGCTGCTGAGGGTGCGGGGCCGGACCGTGTGGCAGTTCCGCTGCCGCGGCGGGCGCCTCGCGATCGAAGACAGCCTCTGGATCGACGGCGAGGCCGGGCTGCGCGAGACCGCGCAGCTGGTCGTCGCCGGCGACAGCCCCGGCGAAGGCACCGCCATCGCCTGGATCTTCCGCCGCGCTGGCTAGGAGCAGAGTGCTTTGCAGGACGAAGTGAAGATCGGCCGGGCTCTGCTCTCGGTGTCGGACAAGACCGGGCTGGTCGAGCTCGCCCGGGTCCTCGACCGCCACGGCGTCGAGCTGGTCTCGACCGGCGGCACGGCGAAGGCGCTGCGCGAGGCGGGGCTCGAGGTCCGCGACGTCGCCGACCTCACCGGCTTTCCCGAGATGATGGACGGCCGGGTGAAGACCCTTCACCCCAAGGTCCATGGCGGCCTCCTCGCCGTCCGCGACGACCCCGACCATGCCGCCGCGATGACCGAGCACGGCATCGGCGCGATCGATCTGGTCGTCGTCAACCTCTACCCGTTCGCCGGGACCGTGGCCCGCGGCGCGGGGCGAGACGAGATCATCGAGAATATCGACATAGGCGGGCCCTCGATGGTGCGCTCGGCGGCGAAGAACCATCGATTCGTGGCGATTTGCGTCGATCCCGGCGACTATCCTCAACTTGTCCGCACTTTGGACGAGAATGGCGGCACCACGTCACTCGAATTCCGCAAATATCTGGCCGCAAAGGCTTTTGCCGCCACCGCCGGCTACGATTCGGCGATCGCCCAATGGTTCGCCTTCGCCGACCAGGGGCAGATGTTCCCGGAAACCCTTCCGCTCACCCTGAAGCGGCGCGACGAACTGCGCTACGGCGAGAATCCGCACCAGAAAGCTTCACTTTATCTCCCGGCGGGACCCCATGGCCGGGGCATCGCCCAGGCCGAGCAGGTCCAGGGCAAGGCGCTCAGCTACAACAATTATAACGACGCCGACGCGGCGCTGGAGCTGGTCGCCGAGTTCCGCGATTCCGGCCCCGCCTGCGTCATCGTCAAGCACGCCAATCCCTGCGGAGTCGCGGTGGGCGGGAACCTGGTCGAAGCCTATGAAGCGGCCTTCGCCTGCGACAGCGTGTCGGCCTTCGGCGGAATCATCGCCGTCAACGGCCCGATCGACGAAGCGGCGGCCGAGGCGATGAGCCGGATCTTCACCGAGGTGGTGATCGCGCCCGCGGCCGACGAAGCGGCCCGGGCGGTCTTCGCCCGCAAGAAGAACCTGCGCCTGCTCCTCACCGGCGAGCTTCCGGACCCGGCCCGGCCCGGGCTCACGCTGAAGTCGATCGCCGGCGGCTACCTCCTCCAGTCGCGCGACACCGAGCGGGCCCGGCCGGACGGACTCGAGGTGGTGACCCGGCGCGGGCCGAGCGAGCGGGAGCTGGCCGACTGCCTGTTCGCCTGGACGGTCGCCAAGCACGTCAAGTCGAACGCCATCGTCTACGCCCGGGACGGCGCCACCGCCGGCATCGGCGCGGGTCAGATGAACCGGCTCGAATCGGCACGGATCGCCGCCTGGAAGGCGCGGGACGCCGCCGACAAGGCGGGATGGGCCGAGCCCCGGACGATCGGATCGGCGGTCGCCTCGGACGCCTTCTTCCCCTTCGCCGACGGCCTCCTCGCCGCCGTCGAGGCGGGCGCGACCGCAATCATCCAGCCCGGCGGCTCGATCCGCGACGACGAGGTCATCGCCGCCGCCGACGAAGCGGGGCTGGCGATGGTCTTCACCGGCATTCGCCACTTCAGGCATTAAGCGGCGGGCGGATCGGCTCCGGGCGGCGTCACTCCGGGGGGCGGCGGAAGCTCGGGGCCCTCGCCTTTCTTCAGCCGGAACAGCACCCGATCGTCGTGGGTGAAGCCCTTCAGCCACACCACCACCCCGAACGTCCCGAGGATCGCCGGGATTCCGATCGCCAGCTCGACCCATTCGAGCGACTGGGGCAGCATCGTGAAGACCTGGCCGACGATGACCGCCGCAGCCGCGGCCCAGACCAGCGGCCAGCGCCAGCCCTGCACCGGCGCTCCGAGCAGCCGGCAGAGCAGCCGCGCCTTGAGGACGGAAGCGAGGCCGAGCGCCAGCATCAGGGCCGCCGCGGCGCTGGCCGCCTGATAGGCCTGGACGTTGCGCGGCGGCAGAGGCAGCAGCCTGACGCCGAGGATGAAGGCGAGGGTCAGCGCCCCCTGGACGGCGATCATCAGCGTCGAGATCATCAGATTGCGGTGGCGCGCGACATAGACGAGCGCGGCCTCGGCGACCGCCGCCGTGGCGGCCACGACCTCGGCCGCGAGCAGGAAGGCGAGGGCGCCGGTGCCGCCGCCGAAGGCCTTGCCGACCACGCCCATCACCGCTTCGCC
>JAXDPG010000150.1:0-4283 GCA_034668485.1 Sphingomonadales bacterium | reverse complement strand
CGCCTTCGAGGAGATCACCGTCCCATTGTTCGACGAGGAATGGGAGAAGACCCGCGAGGGCAACGAGTTCGCGCCCTCGGGCGGCAAAGTGCCGGTCTTGTGGGACGACCAGGCGGTGATCTGGGATTCGCTGGCCATCGTCGAATGGCTGGCCGACAAGACCGACCGCGACCGCTACTGGCCCAGGGACGAGGCCGCCCGCGGCATGGCGCGGTCGATGGCCGCCGAGATGCATTCGAGCTACGACAATGTCCGCCGCGAATGCCCGATGAACCTTCGCACCCAATTCCCGCCGAAGGAGCTGTCGGAGAATGTCCGCGCCGAGGTGGTGCGCATCCTCGAATTGTGGGCGCAGGCCCGGGCGCGGCACGGCGGCGGCGGGCCCTATCTGTTCGGCACGTTCGGCGCCGTCGACATCATGTTCGCTCCGGTCGTCACCCGCTTCGTCACCTACTCGATCCCCGTCCCCCGCTTCGCGGCCGCCTATATGGAGGCGATGCTGTCCCACCCCTGGCTGCGCGAATGGGTCGAGGCCGCGCAGGAGGAGCCCTGGGTGATCGAGAAATACGAGACGCAGGCCGCGGAGTGACCCGTCGAACCGTCAATAAAGCGTGCCGTCCTTGCGGGTGAAGCGGCTGGCGGCGCCGTCGAGATGAAGGTCGATGTCGGGATAGTGGCAGTCGCTCCCGGCCATTCGCCCGATCGCAATGAACACGCACGGCGAGTCGCTTCGGTTGATCAGCCGGTGGCCGTTGGCGACGCCCTTGGGGAATGAGGCGCAATCGCCCGGGTGCATCGCCGTCTCGCCTTCGTCCTCGACCAGCATCGCCTCGCCTTCCAGCATGACGACGAACTCGTCCTCGCCTTCGTGCCAGTGGCGCTGGCTGGAGACTCCGCCGGGCTCGAGCGTGACGTGGCTCACTCCGAAATCGCTCAGCCCCGAGGCCGGCCCGAGGCGGCGGTAATGGCGCCTGACCATCTCCTCCCGCCAGGGCGAGGGGTAACCGGTGACGTTGATCTGAGCGATGGCGTCGAGGTCGAGCTTAGGCATCTTGAGGGCCTTTCGCTGGGCAAGGCTAATGCCCCTTGCTAGGCGAAGCCGCATGTCCCGCGCAATCGACCCGGTGGAGCTCGCCTCGGCGCTCATCGCCTGCCCCAGCGTCACGCCCGCTCGCGGCGAAGTGTTCGACGCCCTCGAAGCGGCGCTGCGGCCGCTCGGCTTCGAGGTCCACCGCTTCGTCAGCGGCGGCGAGGTCGAGAATCTGTTCGCGACGCGCGGGCGCGGCAGCCCCCATTTCGGTTTCGCCGGCCATCTCGACGTGGTGCCGCCGGGCGAGGGCTGGAGCGGCGATCCGTTCGCGCCGGAGATACGCGGCGGGCTGCTCTACGGCCGCGGGGCGGTCGACATGAAGGGCGGCATCGCCGCCTTCGTCGCCGCGGCGGCGGAGATCGCGGACCATCGCGGCACCTTGAGCCTGCTCATCACCGGCGACGAGGAAGGTCCAGCGCTCCACGGCACGCGCGCGATCATGGCCTGGATGGCCGAGCGCGGCATCCGCCCGGACATGATCCTGATCGGCGAGCCGACGTCCGAGACGCGGCTCGGCGACACCGTCAAGATCGGCCGCCGCGGCTCGGTCAACATGTGGATCCACGTTCCGGGCGTGCAGGGTCACGTCGCCTACCCGCACCGGGCCGACAATCCGGTGCCGAAGCTGGCCCGGATCGTCGCGGCGCTGGAAGCCCTCCACCTCGACGACGGCAGCGAGGCGTTCCAGCCCTCCAACCTCGAGGTGACGGCGGTCGCAACCGACACCCGGGCGACCAACCTCATCCCCGGCCATGCCCGGATCCAGCTCAACATCCGCTTCAACGACCGCCATCGCGGCGAGGACCTCGTCGCGCTGGTGCGGCGGACGGCCGAGGCCGAGGCGCCGGGGGCGATTGTGGAAGCGATGATCTCCGGCGAGGCCTTCCTGACTCCGCCCGGGCCGCTCTGCGCGCTGGTGACCCGGGCCATCCGCGAGGAGACCGGAGTCGAGCCGGTCCTGTCGACGAGCGGGGGCACGTCCGACGGCCGCTTCCTCATCGAGCTTTGCCCGGTCGTCGACTTCGGGCTGCCCAACGCCACCATGCACAAGCTGGACGAAGCGGCGGCGGTCGAGGACCTGCGCGCGCTCCAGCGCATCTACGCCCGCATCGTCAGGGGCGCGCTCGGATAGATTTCGTGGGCGAGGCTGCGGGCGCAGTCCTGCGCCTCCGCCCAGGCGAGGAAGGCATCCTCCGGCATCGGGGCGACTCCGGGGAAACCCTGGAGGCTGTCGCAGCCCAGCGCCCGAAGCACCTCGACCTGGTCCTGGCGCTCGACGCCGGCGGCGACGGCTTCGCAGCCGAGGCCGTGGACGAGATGGATCAGCGACGAGGCGACGCTGCGGGCGCGGTCGGAACGGTCGATCTCGGCGACGATGCCGGAGTCGAGGCGGAAGCGGTTCACCGGCAGCCGGGCAAAGCCCGAGAGCCGTGCCCGGCCCGACCCGAAACCGCCGACGCAGACTTCGACGCCGTCGCCGCGCAGGCGCTCGAGCTCGGCGGTGACCCACTTGTCGCACCCCGAGGCCGCCGCCTCGTTGAGCTGGATCTCGACCCCCCAGGGCGGGTTGCCGGCGCGCACGAGCACGCCGCGCAGGCGCTGGATGAAGTCGAGCCGCTCGAACTGACGGGCCGAAACCGGGAAGCAGAGGCGATGGTCGAGGCCGGCCGAGCGCCAGCGGCCGAGGGCCGCGGAGACGGCATTCAGCGTCCACTCGCCGAGGCGGACGGCGAGGCCCGTCTCCTGCAGCATCGCCTCCTCGGCGCAGAGCAGGCGGCTACCCTCCTCGCCGTTCCAGCGTATCTGCGCCTCGGCGGCGATGATCGCGCCGGTGCGCAAGCAGAGTCGCGGCTCGAAGACGAGCTCGAGCTCGTGCCGCTCGACGGCGCGGCGGACCGAAGCTTCCAGCGCGGCCCGCTCTTCGGAAGCGCGGGCGAGATTCGGCTCGTAGCTGCACAGGCGCGAGCGGCCGGACGCCTTGGCATGGTACATGGCGATGTCGGCGGCCTTCATCAGGCTGGTCAGGTCGGTGCCGTGTTCGGGGGCGAGCGCGATTCCGATCGAGCCCCCGATCAGCACCGATTGGCCCGCCGGCTTGAACGGCTCGGCGAGCGCGGCGAGAGCGCCGGCGGCGATGCGCTCCGCCTCGTCGCGGGTCGAGACTTCGGGAAGGAGCATGGTGAACTCGTCGCCGGCGAGCCGGGCGAGCAGCGGCGGGGCGAGCGTGCCGTCGGCCACCTCGGCCTTGAGCACCACCCGCAGGCGGTTCGCCACCATCACCAGCACCTGGTCGCCCTGGGCGTGGCCGAGGCGGTCGTTGACCTCCTTGAAGCCGTCGAGGTCGATGAACAGCAAGGCCGCGCCGCTGTCGCGCGAGGTCAGGATACGCTCGGCCTCGCGGCGGAAATGGACCCGGTTCGGCAAGGCGGTGACGGGATCGTACATCGCCAGCGCCTGGGCGTCGTCGAGGTTGGAGCGGACCTGCGCGAACAGGCCCTCCACGGCCGCGGCGAGCGCGGGCATGTCGCGCTTCAGCACAGGCGGCGCGGGCGAGGAAAGGTCGCCGAGGCCGACCGCGAGCAGCCTGTCGATCAGGGCGGCGACGGCTCGGGCATGGGCGCTGTTCGGCCGCTCGGCGGCCAGATGGACCACCATCAGCGCGAACAGTCCGATGAGCAAAGAGGCGACCACCTGCTGGTCGAGCGTGCCGAGCAGCAGGAAGCCGAGCAGGGTGAGCGCGAACGCCGACAGGCCCGCCATCACCGACAGGACGCGATTGCTGATCTTTCCAACCGTCGAAGCCATGATCGGCGGCGTTCCTGTCCGGCCCGTGGCGCGGCCCCCACAGACGCGCTTGCCAACGTAGATTATGCCGCAGGCGTTACCATTTCGTATCCGTCAGGGACGCTGCCGCCTGAGCACGATGTAGAGCGCCCCGGCGCCGCCGTGGCGGGGGTGGGCATTGCGCACCGCCGCGATCCGCCCGGCATGGCGCGAAGCGTGCAGCCAGTCGCCGACCGCGCCCCGGATCGCGCCGCGTTTGGCGCTCGCTCCCGGGCTCGGCGGCTTGCCGGTCACGAGCAGGAGCAGCCTCGCCCCGGCCCGGATCGCCTCGTCCAGCCGGCGGTCGAGCAGGTCGTAGGCGGTGGCGAGGTTGTGGCCGTGCAGGTCGAGCGTCGCGTCGGGCGAGACG
>JAXDPG010000149.1:0-6952 GCA_034668485.1 Sphingomonadales bacterium | reverse complement strand
GAGATGAGCGGCTACGACGCCCACCCGCACATCAAGGCGGAGGTGGCGGTTTGAGCGTGACGATCGTGGTCGCCCGGGCGCGCAACGGCGCGATCGGACGGGACGGCGGGCTGCCGTGGCGGCTTTCCGCGGACATGAAGCATTTCAAGGCGGTAACCATGGGCAGTGCGATGGTCATGGGGCGCCGGACATTCGAAAGCCTGCCCGGTCGGCTGCCCGGCCGCCGCCACATCGTCCTTACCCGGGATCCGAATTGGCGGGTCGACGGCGCGGAGTCGGCGCGAACGGTGGACGAGGCGCTTGCGCTAGCGCGGGGTGAACCGGTTACGGTGATTGGCGGTGTCGAAATCATCGCGCTCTTCCTGCCGTGCGCCGACGCGGTCGAGCTGACCGAGGTGCATGGAGAGCCGGAGGCGGACACGTTCATGCCGGCATTCGACACGGCGGAGTGGCGGGAGGCGTCACGGGAGGACCATCCGGACTGCAGCTTCGTCAGGCTGGAGCGGAGAGCGCCGCCGCCATCGTCACCCTGAACTTGTTTCAGGGTCCAGTCGTCCACCCGCGAGGCGGCTCGTCGCTGGATGCTGAAACAAGTTCAGCATGACGGATGGGGCGGGTATACCGAATACCGAACGCAAAGGGGGGATCATGCGCAAGGTCATCTACGGGCTGCTGACCCTCATCATTGTCGCCGCCGGCGCCTTCCTCCTCTTCGGCCCCGGCATCGTCGAAGGCCGAATGAACAAGGTGGTGGCGACGCCCCTGCCGACAATCTCGCCGCGCGCCCGCGCCCTCCACGCGCGGCTCGCCATCGCCGACATGCACGCCGACACCCTGCTGTGGCAGCGCAGCCTGCTCGATCGCGCCGATCGGGGCCAGGTCGACCTGCCGCGGCTCGAGGCCGGCAATGTCGCGCTGCAGGTCTTCTCCTCCGTGTCCAAGACGCCCAAGGGGCAGAATTACGACGCCAACGGCGCCGACAGCGACAACATCACCCTGCTCGCCGTCTCACAGCTGCAGCCGCCGCGGACCTGGAAATCGCTGCTCCAGCGCTCGCTCTGGCATGCCGAAAAGCTGCGCCGCGCAGAGGCCGCGTCGCAAGGCCGCCTGCGGATCGTCAGGAGCGGCGCCGACGTGCGGCGGCTGCTCGCCGACCGCGCCGCCGGGCGCAAGGTGACCGGCGCCCTGCTCTCCGTGGAGGGGCTCCAGAATCTCGAGGGCCGCCTCGACAATCTCGACCGCCTCCACGCCGCCGGCTTCCGAATGGCCGGGCTCGCCCATTTCTTCGACAACGAAGTGGCGGGATCGATGCACGGGCAGCGGAAAGGCGGCCTCACCCCGCTCGGCCGGCAGGTGGTGCGGGCGATGGAAGCCAAGGGGATGATCGTCGACATCGCCCATTCGAGCCACGCGACCGTGGCCGAGGTGCTGGCGATGGCGAAGCGGCCGGTCGTCTCCAGCCATGGCGGCGTCCAGGCGACCTGCCAGGTCAACCGCAATCTGACCGACGAGGAGATACAAGGCGTCGCCCGCACCGGCGGCCTCGTCGGCATCGGCTATTGGGACGCGGCGGTCTGCGACCTCCGCCCCTCGGCCGTCGCCGCCGCCATCGCCCATGTCCGCGACCTGGTCGGCATCGACCATGTCGCTTTGGGCTCCGACTTCGACGGCGCCGTCACCACCGGCTTCGACGCCGCCGGCCTCATCAACGTCACCCAGGCCCTCATCGACCGCGGCTTCACCGACGAGGAGATCGCCAAGGTGATGGGCGGCAACACGCTGCGGCTGCTGGCGTCGCTTCCATAGGCGGGAGGAAGGGGGAGCAGCGTCACCCTGAACTTGTTTCAGGGCCCAGCTGGTCGCCCGCCCGTGCGGCGGAGAACTGGATGCTGAAACAAGTTCAGCATGACGATCCTGCGGACATTGTCCGAGTCCGCGACCTCTCCTATACCGCGCCGATGGAGCGGCTGGACGGCGGCTCGGCGGTTCCGGAGCGGCTTCGCGGGGGCATCGTCGCGCTCGGCAATTTCGACGGATTTCACGCCGGGCACCAGGCTGTGGTCGCCTGCGCGGTCGAACGCGCCCGGCGCGAGGCGCGGCCGGTGCTGGTCGCCACCTTCGATCCCCACCCGGTCCGCTTCTTCCGCCCCGACACGCCGCCCTTCCGATTGACCACATTGGACCAGCGCGAGCGGCTGTTCGCCGCCGCCGGCGCCGATGCGATGATCGTCTTCGGCTTCGACGCCGCGCTGGCGGCGACGAGCGCGGAGGAATTCGCGGCCGAGCGCCTCGTCCGGCTGTTCGGCGCCGCCGGCGTCGTCACCGGCGAGGATTTCACCTACGGCCGCGGTCGCGGCGGCAATGTCGCCGTGCTCGCCGAGGCGGGCGCTCGGCTCGATTTCTCGGTCGACTCGGTCGGTCCGGTCAGCGACGAGGAGGGGCCGATCTCGTCGAGCCGAATCCGCGACGCCCTTCAGGCCGGCGACTGCGCCACCGCTGCAAGGCTGCTCACCCGGCCCTTCGCGATCGAGGGGGTGGTCGAGCATGGCGACAAAAGGGGCCGAGCGATCGGATATCCGACCGCCAACATAGGCCTCGGCTCCTATTTGCGCCCGCGCTTCGGCATCTACGCGGTGCGAGGGCGGCTGGCGGACGGGCAGGTGCTGGACGGCGCCGCCAATCTCGGCATCCGGCCGACCTTCGAGCCGCCGAGGGAGCTGCTCGAACCCTGTTTCTTCGGCTTCGACGGCGACCTCTACGGCCAGAATGTCGAGGTCGAGCTGATATCCTTCCTTCGGCCCGAGGCGAAGTTCGACAGCATCGAGGCGCTCAAGCGACAAATGGCGGCGGATTGCGACGAGGCGCGACAAAGGCTGGCGGCATGAAGGTCTGGCAATGGGTCGGCACCGGCGTCGCCGCCTTCGCGGTCACCGTCTCGCTGCTCAACGCCTCGTGGATCGCGCCCAGGCTCGAGACCCCGCTGATCCTCGTCGCCCATCGCGGCGTCGCCCAGCAGATCGACCATCGGGGCATCACCGACGAGACCTGCACGGCGAAGCACATGGTCCCATCCGAGCACGATTTCATCGACAACACGCTTCGCTCCTTCTCCAACGCACGCCACTTCGGTGCCGACGCCATCGCGCTCGAAGTGCATCCGACCAAAGACGGCCGGATGGTGGCCTTCCACGACTGGACGGTCGATTGCCGCACCGACGGCCATGGCGCCGTTCGCGACCTCACCCTGGCCCAGCTCAAGAAGCTCGATGTGGGCTATGGCTATACGCCGGACGGCGGCAGGACCTGGCCGTTGCGCGGCCGGGGCGTCGGCGGCATGCCCACGGTCGAGGAGGTGCTTCGCGAAGTGCCGCGCATGCCGCTCATCTTCCATTTCAAGAGCAAGGACCCGGCCGACGCCGACACCCTGCTCGCCGCGCTTCGCCGCGGCGGCGCCGCGATCGACGGCCGGTTCGGCTTCTATGGCGATCCGGCCGTCATTCGCCGCGTGAAGGCGCTGGAGCCGCACGCCTGGGCCTTCACCGTCCAGGATACGAAGGCGTGCCTCACCGATTATGTGAAGTTCGGCTGGACGAGCTACGTTCCGAAATCGTGCCGCAACACGACGGTGATGGTGCCGTTGAACTACCAATGGGCGATCTGGGGCTGGCCCAAGCGCTTCCTCGTCCGGATGCAGGGGGCCGGCACCCGAGTCATCCTGACCGGGGACTATGCGAAGGGCGGCGCGCTCGGCCTCACCCAGGCGGAGCAGCTCGACAAGGTGCCGCGCGACTTCCGCGGCTATCTGTGGATCGAGGATTTCTACAGCGTCGGAAGGGCGCTGGAGCGCTAGACGCCCGCCCGCGCCCCCGCTAAGCCCCGCCCCAATGTCCGAAAAACGAGACTACCGCGACACGGTCTTCCTTCCCAAGACCGACTTCCCGATGAAAGCCGGCCTCGCCAGCAAGGAGCCGGCTACCCTCGCGCGCTGGGCCGAGATGGGGCTCTACAAGCGGCTGCGCGAGGAGCGTGCCGGGCGCGAGCGCTTCATCCTCCACGACGGCCCGCCCTACGCCAATGGCGACATCCATATCGGCCACGCGATGATGAAGACGATCAAGGACTTCATCCTCCGCTCGCAGACCCTGCTCGGCAAGGACGCGCCGTTCATCCCCGGCTGGGACTGCCACGGCCTCCCCATCGAGTGGAAGATCGAGGAGCAGTACAGGAAGAAGAAGCTCGACAAGGACCAGGTGCCGCCGCGCGAGTTCCGAGCCGAATGCCGCGCCTATGCCGAGCATTGGATCCAGGTCCAGCGCGAGCAGTTCATCCGCCTCGGCATCACCGGCGACTGGGACGATCCCTACCGGACGATGGATTTCACCTCGGAGGCCAAGATCGCCGAGGAGCTCCTCAAGCTCGCCGAGGCCGGCAAGATCTACCGCGGCGCCAAGCCGGTGATGTGGAGCCCGGTCGAGAAGACCGCCCTGGCCGAGGCCGAGGTCGAATATGAGGACATCGTCTCGACCCAGATCGACGTGGCGTTCGAGATCGTCGAGAGCCCGATCCCGGAGCTGATCGGCGCTTATGCGGTGGTGTGGACGACGACGCCCTGGACGATCCCGGTCAACCAGGCGATCGCCTACGGGCCGGACGTGGAATACACACGCTGCCGGCTAATGGTGTATGACGAGGGCGGGGATCGGGACATTTGGCCCGTATTCCCCCTGAACGACCAGACGATTCTGGTGGCTTCCGAATTGATGAAGCCGGTCGAGGACCGACTGAATGCGGCTCTGCGCCTCGATCCCGCAGGCTCCGGGTTCCTGGTGAATCTCGAGCCTTCCGGCACCTTTCGCGGCTCTGACCTCGCCGGCACCGTCGCCCGCCACCCCATGCGCCAGCTCGGCGGCTTCTTCGCGAAACCCCGCCCCTTCCTGCCCGGCGATTTCGTCACCACCGATGCCGGCACCGGGCTCGTCCACATGTCGCCCGACCATGGCGAGGACGATTTCCTGTTGTGCAAGGCGCACGGGATCGACCCGGTCTTCGCGGTCGACGCCGGCGGCTTCTACCGGGCCGACTGGGAGTGGCTGGGCGGCCAGGGCAGCGTCATCAACAACAGGTTCAACGCGCCCGACGGGCCGATCTGCTCGGACCTCAGGGAGGCGGGCGGGCTGCTCGCGGCGAGCGCCGACTTCGAGCACAGCTATCCGCACAGCTGGCGCTCCAAGGCCAAGGTCATCTATCGTTGCACCCCGCAATGGTTCATTCCCATGGACCGGGGCGAGGCCAGCCTGCGCGAAACCGCCCTCGCCGCGATAGACGACACCCGCTGGGTCCCTGAAAAGTCCAAGAACCGCATGCGCTCGATGGTCGAGGGCCGGCCGGACTGGGTGCTCAGCCGCCAGCGGGCATGGGGCGTTCCGATCCCGCTCTATTTGCACCGGAAGAGCGGCGACTATCTGCGCGACGCGGCGGTCAACTCGCGGATCCTTCGCGCCTTCCACGAGGGCGGCGCCGACGCCTGGTTCGACGCCGACCACCAGGCTCTGCTCGGCAACGGCTACCGGCTCGAGGAGTATGAGCCGGTCACCGACATCCTCGACGTCTGGTTCGACAGCGGCTCGACCCACGCCTTCGTCGTCGAGGCGCGCTACGGGCCCGACGTCCGCGCCGACCTCTATTGCGAGGGCTCCGACCAGCATCGCGGCTGGTTCCAGGCGAGCCTGCTCGAAAGCTGCGCCACCCGCGGCCGCGCCCCGTTCGGGGCGGTGCTGACCCATGGCTTCGCCCTCGACCAGAACGGCCGCAAGATGTCGAAAAGCATCGGCAACACGGTCGATCCGATCGCGGTGATCCGCGACAGCGGCGCCGACATCTTGCGGCTGTGGGTCGCCTCGACCGACTATTTCGAGGACGTGCGCATCGGCAAGGAAATCCTCGCCGGCACGTCGGACGCCTATCGCAAGCTCAGGAACACCTTCCGCTACCTGCTCGGCGCCCTCGCCGGCTTCGACGAGGCGGAGCGGGTGCCGGTCGCGGAGATGCCGGAGCTCGAGCGCTGGGTGCTCCACCGTCTTGCCGAGATCGACGCCGAGCTGAAGGACGCGGTGCACGGCTTCGACTTCAACCGCTATACGCGCACGATCATGGCGTTCGCCAATGACGACCTGTCCGCCTTCTTCTTCGACATCCGCAAGGACAGCCTCTATTGCGACGCGCCTTCGTCGCCGAAGCGGCGGGCCTATCGCACCGTGCTCGACACCGTCTTCCACGCTTTGGTGCGCTGGCTGGCCCCCGTGCTGTGCTTTACCACCGAAGAGGTCTGGCAGACCCGCTATCCCGACGAGGGCGGCTCCGTGCACCTGCTCGAATGGCCGGAGATCGACTCCGCCTGGCGCGACGAGGCGCTGGGGTCCAAATGGGCGCTGATCCGCGCCACCCGCGAGAACGTCACCGAAAGCATCGAGCCGCTTCGGCGGGAGAAGGTGATCGGCTCGAGCCTCGAGGCGAAGGTGCTTTATCCCTCGGTCGAGGACGGGCTTATCGATCTCGACTCCGAGACTCTGGCCGAGGTCTATATCGTGTCCGAGGCGATCGCGGCGGACGTGCGCTGCGTCGAGGTAACCAAGTCCGATTATCTGAAATGCGGGCGCTGCTGGCGGCTGCTTCCGGAGGTGAGCGAGGATGGGGGCCTGTGCGCCCGCTGCGAGGGGGTGGTGAATGGGTGAGGTTGCGCAAAACAGGGACCGGGCGAAGAGCCACCGCGTCCTCGGGCTCTCCGTCGCCTTCGCGGTCTTCGTCGTCGACCAGGCGGTCAAGTGGGTGGTGACCTATGCTCTGCAGCTGCCGCAGCGCATGACGATCGACATATTGCCCTTCTTCGAGCTGCGCTGGCTCAAGAACATGGGCGTGTCGATGGGCCTTCTGACCGCCGACAGCGAGATCGGGC
>JAXDPG010000148.1:0-2504 GCA_034668485.1 Sphingomonadales bacterium | reverse complement strand
TGCTACTCGTTCAAGTTCCTCTGGTCGCCGGTCGTCGACCGGGTGAAGCTGCCCCTGCTCGAGCGGCTGGGGCGCCGCAAGAGCTGGATCCTGCTCTGCCAGAGCGTGCTGATCGTCGGCTTCGCCGGCCTCGCCGCGACCGATCCGACGACCAATATCGGCACTTTCGCCCTTTTTGCCCTGCTCGCGGCGCTGGCTTCGGCGACCCAGGACATCGCGATCGACGCGTGGCGGATCGACGTTGCCGACGAGCGCACGCCGGTCGAATTGCTGTCGCCCATCTACCAACTGGGCCATCGCACCGCGAGCATCGTCGGAGGCGCGGTCGCCCTGGTGCTCGCCGCGAGAATGTCCTGGGCGATGGTCTATCTGCTGATGGCGTTCCTCGTCCTGATCGTCATCTTCGTGACGTTGCAGGCGCCGGACACCGAGCGGCCGGACGTCGCCGAGCTCCAGGACGGGCTTTCGGAGCAGGGCGCTCTCGACCAGCGGACCCGGGGCGTCGCGCTTGCCGTCGTCGGCGTGAGCTGGGCCTGGGCGATCTTTTCGATCGGCCGCTTCATGGTGAGCATGCTCGGCCAGTCCGCGCCGGGCGTTCCGAAGCCTTCCGTCACCGACTTCACCAAGAATACCGGCCCCTGGATCATCGTCGCCACCGTGCTCGTCCCGCTGATCGTGGCGGCCGTGCTCAACTGGATGAAGGCGGGCAAAAGGGGCGTGCTGGCCGAGGCGCAGACCCGCCGCTCGGGCGGCCGAACGGCGATGAACCACCTCTATTCGGCGCTGGTGGCGCCGCTCGCCGAGCTGACCGGGCGGCTCGGCTGGGGGGTGCTCATCGTCATCGGCTTCATCCTCACCTACACGCTCTGCTACAATATCTGGGCGTCCTTCGCCTTCCCCTTCTATCTCGACTATCTCCATTACACGAAGGACGAGGTCGCGTTCGCGTCGAAGATATTCGGCATCTTCATGACCATCGTCGGCATCAGCCTGGGCGGCTATCTGTTCGCGCGGATCGGGCGAATCCCGACGATCCTGATCGGCGCGATCCTGCCGGTGTTCGGCAATTTCCTCTACGCCGACCTCGCCGAGGGGGGAGGCAATATCGACATCGTCGCTCGCGCCCTGGCGCTCGACCGGATCGCGGCCTCGATCGGCTCCGACGACCGAATGGTCCGGCTGCTGCTCACCATCTCCTACGAGAACATCTCCACCGGAATCGCCGGCGCCGCCTTCGTCGCCTATCTGTCGGGCATCGTCAGCAAGCGCTTCACCGCGGTGCAATATGCCTTGCTCTCCTCGCTCACCTTCCTGATCGGCTCGCTCGGCCGCGGCATCGCCGGCGAGGCGTTCGATACCTACGGCTACGCCGTCGTGTTCCGCTGGACGGCGGCGGCGGGGCTGTTCGCGGTGCTCTTCGTCCTGCTCGAAGGGATGCGGGTCTCCGCCGCCCGCCGCCGCGAGGCGCGCGAGACGGCCGCGAGCGTCGATTCGGTGATCGAGCCCGTCGCCGGTCCTTCGGCGCGCTGAGAGGGGAGCGACATGCTCTTCTTCCTCGCCACCATCCTCATCCAGATCGCCTGCGTCGTTCACCTGTTCCGCAATCACCGCAACACGCTCTGGCTGTGGGCGATCATCCTGCTGCCGATCGCCGGCTCAGCCGCCTATGTCGTCGTCGAGGTCCTGCCCGGCCTGTTCCAGCGCCGCGAGGTGCGGGCGGTGAAGGCGGCGGCGGTCAAGCGGCTCGATCCGGAACGCGAGCTGCGCGCGGCGCGGGCCGCGGTCGACGTCGCCGATACCGCGGCGACCCGCACCGCGCTCGCCGACGAGCTCGCCGAAGCCGGCCTTTGGGGCGAGGCGGTTCGCCATTATCGCGAGGCGGTGGCGAAGACTCCGGGAAAGGACCGCGCCGCCCGGCTCAAGCTGGCCCGCGCCTGCCTGGAAGCGGGCAACACCGCCGAAGCCCGCCGACTGCTCGAGACCCTCCCCGAATCGGCCTCGCCGTCCGAGAACGACCGCGCCGCCTTGCTGCTCGCCCGAAGCCTCGACGCGCTCGGCGAGACCGATCGCGCCATCGCCCTCTACGCCGAGCTCGGCGAGCGCATGCCGGGCGCCGAGGCGCAATGCCGGCAGGCCGCCCTCCTCATCGCCGCCGACCGTGCCGGCGAGGCGGTGCCCCTGCTCGAGGAGACGGAACGCCGGGCGCGCCGCCTCGACAAGATGGAGCGGCGCAAGGACGCCGACATGTACGACTGGGCGGCGAGGAGCCTGGCGGAGCTTCGGCGCGGCTGAACTTTCTCCTCTCCCGCGAAAAGCGGGAGAGGGGTTTAGCCAGGCTCCTGGCCGTTCGAGCGCAGCACTTCGCCGGCGAGGTAGAGGGAGCCCATCACCAGGACGATCGGCGGCTGGCTGCGGTCGGCATGGCGGGCGATCCAGTCCAGCGCGGCGTCGACGCCGGCCGCGGTCAGCGCGGCGAGGCCGGCACCCCGCGCGGCGGCGGCGAG
>JAXDPG010000147.1:0-3713 GCA_034668485.1 Sphingomonadales bacterium | reverse complement strand
AAGTCGACCATCAGCACGCCGCCTTCGTTGGTGCTCGGATTGTCGGCGGGCGAGCGCATGACGTTGTCGATGCGGCTGTCCGGGAGCAGCGAGACGTAGAAATTGGCGGCTTCCTCGGCATTGCCGTTGAACCAGAGGCAGGGGGTGATCTTGTCCATGAGGGCTTCCTCGCTCAGCGTGTGGGGGAGACGAGGGCGAAATTCGCGCCCTGCGGGTCGATGCCCTGAATGACCCAGCTGCCGCCGGGCACTTCGTGCGGGCCCATCGTCACCTGGCCGCCATTGGCCGTCACCCGCTCGACGGCGGCGTCGATGCCCGCGACGTTGAAGTAGAAGCCCCAGCGGGACGCCGGGATATTCTCAGGCTTGTTCATCATCCCGCCCATCTGCTCGCCGTCGGCGCCGAAGATCCGGTAGGTTCCCATCGGGCCCATCGGCATTTCGTGCATCGTCTCCCAGCCGAACTGCCCCGCGTAGAAGTCGAAGGCGGCCTTGTCGCCGAGGCTCGAATAGAGCTCGTGCCAGCTGACGTGGCCCGGGGTCTGCGGGTCGGCAGGCGGCGGCGCGTCGCCGCGCGGCAGCGGAGTCATCACGTAGAAGGGGGCGCCGCCCGGATCGGCGACCATGGCGACCCGGCCGACATTGGGGATGTCGTCAGGGCCCATCATGATCTTGCCGCCGGCCGCCCTTATGCTCTCCGCTTTCGAGTCGGCATCGTCGGCGTGAACGTAGCCGACCCAGGCGGGACGGGCGCCGCCCTCGCGCATCGCGTCGGAGATCTGCATCAACCCGCCAATGCCGCGCTCGCCGGCGTTGAGAATCGTGTAGCGGAAATCGAGGTCCGAATTGACGTGATCCGCCGCGTCCCATCCCACCACCGCCGTGTAGAAGGCGATGGCGGCGTCCGCGTCGGACGTCATCAGCTCGTACCAGAAGAATTTGTCGGCCATCCTGCTGCTCCTTCTAGGCGTCGACTATGGGCGCGAAGCCGCCCCAGAACATGCGCTTGCCGTCGAACGGCATCTCGCCCTCGGGCGGCTTCATGCGCGGATCGGCCATCACCTTGCCCCAGCCTTCGACGCGCGTCTCCCTGGACGGCCATTCGATCCAGGAGAAGACGACATTCTCGCCCGCCTCGGCCTTCACCGCCCGGAAGAAATCGGTGAGCTTGCCCTCGCGGACATCGTCGCCCCAGGATTCGACGACCCGCAGGGCGCCATATTCCCGGAAGATCGGGGCGGCCTTCGCGGCCATCGCGCGGTAGGCCTCCTTGTTGCCATGCTTGACGGGCGCGACGAAGCCGTCCGTATAGCCCATTGCTCCGCCGGCGCCTTCCTCGACGATGGAGGAGAAGCCCGAGAAGATCATGCGCTGCGCGTCGAAGGGCATGGACGCGCCGATTTCCTTCATCCGCGGGTCGCTCATGATCTTCTCGTTGGCCGCATCCCGCGCCTCTCTCGACGGATATTCGAACCAGGAGAAGACGATCGATTCGTCTTCCCCGGCATCCACCGCGCGGCGGAAGTCGGTGACCTTGCCCTCGGGGACGTCGTCGCCCCAGGCCTCGACGTGACGGGTCACGCCGAACTCCTTGAACAGCGCCACGGCGCCGGCGGCGTGGCGGCGATATTCCTCCTTGTTGCCGGTCGGCACCGCGACCACGAAACCCTCTACGTAGGTCATCTTCCCTCTCCCTTCGTCTTTGTCAGGCGGCGCCGGGGGCGGGCGGCGCCTGGCTGACGTCCATCCACATCACTTCCCAATGGTGGCCGTCGGGATCCTCGACGCTTCGGCCGTACATGAAGCCGTGATCCTGCTTCGGCCCCGGGTCGGCCCGGCCGCCGGCGGGCCGCGGCGCGCTCGACGGTGGCGTCGACCGCCTCGCGGCTGTCCTCGGAGACGCAGATCAGGGCCTCGCTGCTCGAGTGCGCGTCGGCGATCGGCTTCGACGTGAAGCCGCCGTAAAAGGCGTGGGTGAGGAGCATCACGCTGATCGTCTCGGAGAGCACCATGCACGCCGCCTGATCGTTGCTGAATTGCGGGTTCTTCGTCGCGCCGAAGGCTTCGTAGAAGGCGACCGACCGGCCGAGGTCGCTCACCGGCAGGTTGAGGAAGATCATCTTGGGCACGTTTCTCTCCTGTCGCGAATCACTGTTTGACGCTGATGCCCGTGTCAGTTATAAAAAGCAACCATGGAGTCACAAAAAATAACCAAGCGTCGGTACGAGGATGCCTGCGGCGCCGCCCATGCCCTCGATCTGGTCGGCGAGCGCTGGGCGCTTCTGGTGATACGCGAGCTGATGCTGGGCCCCAAACGCTTCAGCGACATCAAGGCCGGTCTGCCCGGGATCAGCGCCAACGTGCTGACCCAGCGGCTCGAGGGGCTGGAGGCGGCGGGCGTGCTGGTGCGCCGCAAGCTGGCGCCGCCGGCCGCGGCGCAGGTCTATGAGCTGACCCCCTGGGGCTATGAGGCCGAGCCGATCTTCCAGACGCTGGGCCGCTGGGCGGCGCGCTCGCCGACCCACGATCCGAGCCTGCCGCTGAGCTCGGTGTCGCTGCTGCTCTCCTTCCGGACGATGATGGATCCCGAGCGGGCGCGGGGGCTGGACGCTCGGATCGGGCTGCGGCTGGGGGAGGAGAATTTCCTCATCCGTATCGCCGAGGGGAAGATCAGGGCCGTTCGAGGGACCGCGGCGGGGATGGACCTCGTCCTGACGGGAACCGCGCCCGTCGTCGCGGCGGCCGTCTATGGCGGACAGAAGCTGGAGGATCTCGAGGCAGCGGGCGCGTTGCAGGTCGAAGGCGACCGGGCGCTGGCGGAGCGCTTCGTCGCTCTGTTCCCGTTGCCGCCGAAGGTTGGAGCTAGTCCTCAGACGTAGCCCTCCTTCGCGATAGCGACGGCGGGCAGCCTTCGCGCTCGAACCCCGGCCGGCTTGCCAGCCGAAGCCCGGACAGGGCGAAGGCTGGTGGAGCTGAGGGGAATCGAACCCCTGACCTCTGCAGTGCGATTGCAGCGCTCTCCCATCTGAGCTACAGCCCCGCGCCTTTTCGGCAGCCAGGTTTCCCCGCTCGGATGCGGGGCCGGGAAGGCGTCCAGATAGCGATGCCGCCCGGCTTTCGCAATGCGGCAATTGCCGCCCGATTCGTTTCGACGCCGCCACCCCACGGACCGGCCCGCCCGCCGGAACGGGCCTCGCCGGCGCCTCGTTCTTACCCAGGCCCGCACGCGCGGATTGGCCGCGCCGGTACCTGCGGGCTCACGAACGAGGAGAGTAAGATGGCCTATCATGGCAGCGACGATCGCTATGGGAACCGATGGCAGGGCCGCGAGGACCGCGGCGACGGGCGCGGCGGCTATCGCGGCGAGGGGCGCGGCGGCTACGGCCGCGACGACGACCGCGGCTTCTTCGAGCGGGCGGGCGACGAGGTCCGCTCCTGGTTCGGCGACGACGAGGCCCAGCGCCGCCGCGAGATTGACGAGCGCCGCTGGGAGCAGGAGCAGAGGATGAGCGGCCGCCGCGACAACGATGCGGGCTCCGGCGGCTCGGGCTGGAACGCCGGCGGCTGGGGCAACCAGCGCGGCGAGAGCTGGAACCGCGACCGCCCGGGCGAGCGCGAAGGCTGGTCCTCGAGCCCGGCCGGCGGCGAGCGCGGCCAGCGCTGGGGCGGCTCCTCCGGCGGCGAGAGCTCAGGCAACGACCGTCTCGGCCGCGG
>JAXDPG010000146.1:0-3683 GCA_034668485.1 Sphingomonadales bacterium | reverse complement strand
TAGATTCGTCTCAGCGCCGGCAGGGGACGGTGCAGGGCCTGGTCGGATCGGCCGGGTCGCGGCGGCGGACGCGATCGGCGCTGGCGGCCCGCTCGACCTGCGCCTCGAAGCCGCTCTTCTCCTTGCGATAGCCTTTCGCTTCCAGGCAGTCATAGGCGTTGAGCAGCGCCGCGACCGGGTCCATCCAATATTTGTGGTTCGCCTCGCGGGTGCAGAAGTCGATGTCGACCTGCTGCTCCGCCAGGGTCTTGGTCGGATGCGAGACCTGGGCGGTGCAGGCGGCGAGCAGGAGCGCGGGGACGAACGCGAACTTCATCCGCCCTTTCTTGCATCCGCGGGCGAGGATCGCAACTTAAGGGGGAAGGAGCCGGCGATGCGAATTTCGCTCTTCATGCTCATGCCCGCCTTGCTGGTGCTGCAGGGGTGCGGCTCGCGTCCCGAATGGGCGGACGGACGAATGGTCCGCGAGGAGCGGCCCGCTTATGCCCCTGCGCAGGACCTGTCGCGGCTCGAGCCGCGCCTGCTCGCCCTCCACAACCGCGAGCGCGCCGCCACCGGGGCGGCGCCGCTGGTCTGGGATTCCAGGCTCGCCGCCGCCGCAAAGGCTTACGGCCCGGAGCTGGAGCGGCTCGGCAAGCTCGCCCATTCGGCGGCCGCGGCGCGCCCGGGCCAGGGCGAGAATCTGTGGATGGGGACCCGCGCCGCCTATGAGCTCGAGGAGATGGGCGGATCCTGGGCGGCCGAGAAGAGCCTGTTCCGGCCCGGCATCTTCCCGGCGGTCAGCACGAGCGGCCATTGGAGCGATGTCGCCCATTATACCCAGATGATCTGGAAGGGGACGACCCGGTTCGGCTGCGCGATCCACACCAGCCGCGACTGGGACTTCCTGATCTGCCGCTATTCCCCGCCGGGCAATGTGGTCGGGCAAAGGGTGCCGTGATTGCCTCCCCATCCGCCAGGATGGGGAGGCAGGGGGCTTGTCCGCCCGCCTCGAATCGTTTCAACTGCGAATAAAATAGGGGGAGGGCTTCATGAACCTGTTCGCGCGCAAGGCGGTCGTCGCCGACGAGGACATGGCGCCGGAGCACCGGCTCCACCGAAGCCTCGGCTGGCCGCATCTGGTCGCGCTCGGGGTCGGGGCGATCGTCGGCACCGGCATCCTCACCTTGACCGGGGTCGGCGCCGCCAAGGCCGGCCCGGCGGTCATCCTCTCCTTCGCCATCGCCGGCCTGATCTGCGCCTGCGCGGCGCTGGCTTATGCCGAGATGGCGACGATGATCCCGGCCTCGGGCAGCGCCTACACCTACTCCTACGTCGTCATCGGCGAGCTCGTCGCCTGGGTGATCGGCTGGAGCCTGATCCTCGAATATTCGCTGGTGGTGAGCGCGGTCGCGGTCGGCTGGTCGGGCTACGCGGCGCCTCTGCTCCACGATTTCCTCGGCTATCCGATGGCGCTGGCGCAAGGGCCCGAGCTGGGCGGAATCGTCAACCTGCCCGCCATCTTCATCATCGCCGTCGTCGCCGGCCTGCTCATCTACGGCACCAAGGAGAGCGCGACGGTGAACGCTGTGCTCGTCCTCGTGAAGATCGTCGCCCTGATCGTCTTCGTCGCGGTGGCTTTGCCCTATTTCGACGCTTCGAATTTCCACCCGTTCATGCCCTACGGCTTCCCCAAGAGCGGGCCTCCCGGCGCCGAGGTGGGGGTGATGGCCGCCGCCGCCATCATCTTCTTCGCCTTCTACGGCTTCGACGCCATCGCCACCGCCGCCGAGGAGACCAAGGATCCCGGCCGCGACCTCGCGATCGGCATCGTCGGTTCGATGATCGCCTGCGTGATCATCTACATGGCGGTGGCCGGCGCCGCGATCGGCGCGCTCGCCTACACTCGATTCGCCAACAGTCCCGAGCCGCTCGCCCTCATCCTGCGCGAGCTCGGCCAGCCCTGGGCGGCGCGCTATCTCGCCGCCTCGGCGGTGATCGCGCTGCCCACCGTCATCCTCGCCTTCTTCTACGGCCAGAGCCGGATCTTCTTCGTCATGGCCCGCGACGGCCTGCTGCCGCGCAGCCTGGCGCGGGTGTCGGGCCGCGGCTCGCCGGTCAGGATCACCCTGTTCACGGCGGTGATCGTCGCCGCTTTGGCGGGCGTGATCCCGCTCGCCGAGCTGGCGGCGCTCGCCAATGCCGGCACTCTCACCGCCTTCATCGCGGTCTGCGTCTGCATGCTGATCATGCGCCGTCGCGCGCCGGACGCGCCGCGCAAGTTCAGCACGCCGCTGCCCTGGGTCGTCGGCCTGTTCGGAATCCTCGGCTGCCTCTATCTGCTCTACAGCCTGCCCTGGGCGACCCAGCGTTATTTCATGATCGCCCACGTCGTCGGGCTGGTCCTCTATTTCGCCTACGGGGCCCGCAAGAGCGTCGCCGGCGGGGCCTAATCGTCATTGCGAGGAGCGTAGCGACGCGGCAATCCAGGTGCGCCTCCGAGGCCGCGCTGGATTGCTTCGCTACGCTCGCAATGACGGGGCTTGCTTGGCCTATTGCGGGCGGGTCCGCTCCCAGGGCTCGGGCTGGGGCGCTTTGGTCGTGATGCTGGCCGCCCGGCGGCCATTGTCATATTCCTCCCACTGGGCGGCGGTGCGGCAGATCTTCGAGCGCTTGATATGGCTTCCGATCGACGGGGCGGCCGGGCGGCACACGCGCTGCGCCCCCGCCTCCGAGGGGGTTTCGGCCGGCGCGGCCGCGGCCAAGACGAGCAGTGGGACCAGGCTGAGCATGGGGCCGAGCCTAGACGGAAGCGTGTCGCTGTCAACGCGGCCTCAGGCCGGAGCGAACTCGCCGCGGGCTTCGTCGAGCAAATGGAGGATGCCGTCGGCGATGGCGAAATAGGCGCCGTGAAGCCTTAGCCGGCCCTCCTCCTCGCGCTCGCGCACCCAGGGGAAGGTGCGCAGATTGGCGAGGCTCACGCGCACGGCTTCGAGCTCCATCGCCCGGAAATCCTCGCCATGCCCGGCGCGGACCTTGTCGCGGGCCTCCCGAAGCATCTCGATCCAGTCGGCGATGAAATGGCCCTCGCCATGGGCGGCGTCGTCGAACTGGCCGGTCAGCGCCGCCGCGCAGCCGCCGCAGAAGCCGTGGCCCAGGACCATTATCTCCTCGACCTCGAGCTGGGTCACCGCGAATTCGAGCGCCGCCGAGACGCCATGATGACCACGGGTCGTCTCGTAGGGCGGAACGAGGGCGGCGACGTTTCTGACGATGAACATTTCGCCCGGGCCCGCGTCGAAAATCTGCGCCGGATCGGTGCGGCTGTCGGAGCAGGCGATCACCATCGCCCGCGGGCTCTGCCCCTCGGCGAGCCGCTCCCACCGCTGACGCTCCCGTGCCCAGCCGGTCTCCCGGAAGCGGCGATAGCCGTCGATCAGCATGTCCAGGCTGCCCATGAGCGGGCGCTAGCGGCAACAGGGGAGGGGTGGCAAGACCCGCCTCGTATCGCTATCTGGCCGCCATGAGCGAAGCCGATCCGATCCTCGCCCCCAGGCCGCGCAAGCCGGACTGGATCCGGGTGAAGGCGCCGACCAGCGCCGGCTTCGCCGAGACGAAGCGGCTGATGCGCAGCCTGAACCTCGCCACCGTCTGCGAGGAGGCGGCCTGCCCCAATATCGGCGAGTGCTGGACCAAGAAGCACG
>JAXDPG010000145.1:0-4223 GCA_034668485.1 Sphingomonadales bacterium | reverse complement strand
GGGCCGCGCGGTCGCCCGGCGCGAGGGAGCGCAGGCGCTCCTGCTCGACCCGGTAGCGGTGGCTGATCTGGGCGTTGACCTCGCTCATCTTGGCGAGGCCGTCGGTGATGCTGCCGACGATTCGGCGCCGCGCATAAGCCGAGAAGGGCACGCCGAGCAGGGGATCGAACCGGTCGATCGCCTGCAGCAGCCCCTCATAGGCGAAATGCTCGCAGTCGCTGCGCTCCGCCGCCCGTCCCCGCCGTTGATGGAACTTCGCGGCGGCGATGGCGCGGGCGAGCGGCACGTAGCGGTTGAACAGCGCCTCGCGGCACTCCGTCTCGGCCTCGAAGCGCAGCCGCCGCCACAGCGACGCTTCCGCGCGCGTCGGATGCACGACGAGCGCGAGGCCGGTGGGGAGCGCCGCGCGGCTCACCCGAAGCTTCCGAGCACGCCCTCCAGCACGAGCTTCCAGCCGTCGATCAGGACGAACATGAGAAGCTTGATCGGCAGGGATATGGTGGTGGGCGGGACCATCATCATGCCCAGCGACAGCAGGATGCTGGAGACTACGAGATCGATCAGCAGGAACGGCAGCAGCACGACGAAGCCGATGGTGAAGGAAACGCGGAGCTCGTTGAGGATGAAGGCCGGCGCGAGCTTCAGTATCTCGACCTGATCGGGCCGCTCGGGAAGCGGCGTGTTCGAGATGGCGTAGATCGATTCGATATCGGCATCACGGGTCTGGGTCAGCATGAACTTGCGCAGCGGCGCGCTGCCCGTCTCCATCGCGCGCTCGACGCCGATCCGCCCGGCGAGCAGCGGCTGGACGGTGTCGCGGTTGAGCTCGGTCAGCACCGGCGACATCGTGAACGCGGTCAGGAACAGCGAGAGGCTGACCAGCACGGCATTGGGCGGTGTTTCGGGCATTCCGAAAGCGTGGCGCACCATCGCCAACACGACGACGATCCGGATGAAGCTGGTCATGCTGACGAGGATCGCCGGGACCACCGCCAGCAGGGTGAGGATGAGCGCGGTGCGGGCGACGTCCGGGCCGACGCCGGCGGCCGCCTGGGCCAGTGCCGGTTCGGCCGCGGCCAAAGCCGCGAAGCCGGCGGCCAGCCGGAGAGCGAGACGCCGGTGGCTCATGGCTGCTCACCCGTCTCGGGGCGCAGTTCGACCGGCTCCTCGCGCAGGACCTGGGCGTTGCCGGCAAGGAGCAGCAGCAGATATTCGCGGCCCGCGCTGCGGATCAGGCAAATGTCGGCATGGGGGCTGAGCCGCCGGGTTTCGACCACCTCGATCGCGCGCGGCCGCATCTGCAGGCGGCCGAACAGGGCGTGAAGGTCGATCTTGCCCGACCGCTGGCGGATCAGCAGCACGGCGAGGACGGCGATGATGATGCAGATCACCAGCGCCGACACGATCCGTCCGAGCGACACTTCGAGCGGCTGGCCGCCGCCGAGGCGCCCTCCTCCAGCCCAGGCCGGCGAGGCGCTCAGCAGGGCCGCGCCGGCACAAAGCGTCGCCACCGGCCCCGGCTTGACGATCATCCGGCGATCTCGGTGAGCCTGACCGCGAAGCTGTCGCCGACCGCGACGAGCTCGCCGCGAGCGACGGCGACGCCGTTCAGCCTCAGTTCCACCGCCTGGTTGAGCGCGGCGTCGAGGGGCACCACGGAATTGTCCTTGAGGGCGGTGAGGTCGGCGACCGTCATTCGCGCTTCGCCAAGATAGGCCTCGAGCGTCACGCTTACGGTCTCGATGAGCTTGGGATTGATCTTGCCCGGCGCGCTGTCGGCTTTGGCCGGCGCCGGGGAGGCGGGAGTCTTCGAAGTGGGTTCAGTCACGAGCGGTTCCGGTCATGAGTTTTACGATTTTGAGGCGCAGTTGCCCGTCTTCCTGCTCGACGGCGCAACGCCCGGCGCGGGGCTGACCGTTGATGGCCAGCGGCAGCGTGCCCGTGGTCGAGGCGTCGAGCACGAGCACGTCGCCGAGCGCGAGGCCGGCGAATTCGCCGAGGCTGAGCTGGCATTGTCCAAGCGCTGCGGAAACGCCGATTTTCTGCTTCGCCAACGCTTCGGCGAGCGGACGCAGCGGCGCCGGCTTACGCGCCGGACGGGCCGACGACCTGACGATCCCGGCGATGCGCTCATGCGACACCAGCAGCCGGATCGTCGGCGCATTCTCGGAGGGGCCGAGCGCGAAAACGCACGCCTCCGCGAACGGAAGCGCATCGATTCCGCCGCGCCGCCAGGCCAAGGCCCGGCCGAGGCCGAAGGCGCTCGCGAGCCGGCTGCAAAGGTCGTCGATGCAGCCCGCGGCCAGACGCTCGACGAGCTCGCCGTCGGCCTCGGTCCTGGACTGCCGGTCGGGCGGCTCGTCGAGCATCATCCGCGCGATCACCATCGCGGAATCGTCCTCGAGCGCGAGCGCAAGGCCGGCATCGACGTAGCGCAGCTTCAGGTCGCGCATTCGGCCCAGCTCCGCCCGGTCGAGCGACGCCGTCTCCCCGACGGCCCGCATGAGGCGGCGGGCGAACCAGTGGTCCGACCATTGATCGGTCGTCTCCGCCAGCATTCGATCGATCGCGCCGCCGCCGAGGGCTCCCGAAGGCAGCCACGTTCTGAAAGGCATGTTCACGTTACTTATGTCCTATGTCGGATTGATCAGCCCTGGCCGCGCATGCCGAAGAGCTGCTGGATCATGTCGTTCGACACGCTGATGATCTGCGAGCTCGCCTGGAAGCCGCGCTGGATCAGGATCAGCTCGCCGAAGGCCTTGGCCAGATCGACGTTCGAAGCCTCGAGACGGCGCGAGAGGACGCGCCCGACGCGCTTGTCTTCGGTCGAGGTCAGCTCGCGCTGGGCAAGACCGGTATCGTGGAACAGGCCGCCGCTGCGCTGCTCGAGCGCCTGCGGGTCGCGGAAGTCCGCGATCGCAATCGAGCCAAGCTCCTTCTTCTGCTCGTTGGAATAGCCGATCTCGAGCTTGCCCTTGTCGTTGACGATGATCGAGGTGATCGCGCCGACCTTGTAGCCGTCCACCGAAGCGGACCTCAGCGTCGACACGGTACCCGCGGAGAAGGAGGTCACGTTCTCCGAGAAGTCGAGCGTGACCGACAGGCCTGCGGCGCTGTCCTCGAACAGGAGCTTGTTGGTGGTGGGATCGACCTGGCCCTGGATGAACTTGAGGGTCTTGGTGCCGACCGTCTTCGCCTTGTCGTCGGTGATTTCGACCGACCATTCGTTGAGGCTGCCCTCCGCCTTGGTGAACTTGACCTGCCAGACATGCTCGCCGCCGCTCGCATCGTAGACCTTGACGTCGCTGATCCCGTAGGTGGTCGCCGTCGAGGAGAGGTTGTCGGCGAACTTGATCGTCGTCGTCGCCTTCGGCGTGCTGGTCCGCGACGCGTCGATCGACAGGCTCACCGGACGTCCCGAATCGTCGAGCGTGGCGAGCCGGTATTCGGTGCCGGCCAGCACGATGAAGCCGTCCTTGTTCACCTCGAAGCTGCCGGTGCGGGTGTAGAGCACCTCGTCGCCGCGCATCAGCATGAGGAAGCCGCTGCCGTCGATCGCCAGGTCCAGGTCGCGGTCGGTCTGGCGCAGCTCGCCCTGCTTGAAGTCGATTCGGGTCGCGCCGATCTCGACGCCATTGCCGCCGCCGCCGCTGCCGCCCGAATAGGAAGCCCCGCCATTGCCGTTGATCCCGACGAGGTCGGTGAAGGAGACGGTCGAGCCCTTGAAGCCCGAAGCGTTGAGGTTGGTGACGTTGTTGCTGATCTGCTGGAGCCCGCGCGAATAGGCGTTGAGGCCGCTGAGCCCGACATAGATGGAACCGAACATGTCCGTTTTTCTCCCTAGCGGATCTGCGAAATGCTGCTGATCGAGATGTTGCTGATGGTCTGCTTGTCGGCGGTCTCGATGGTGAGGCGGGGATCGCCGTTCTGGAAGGCGATCGACGTCACCTTGCCGCTGATGGTGGCGGCGCCGGCCGGAATGTCGACGGTGCGGCCGAGCAGGCCGGCAGCCTGCAAATTGGCCTGCGCGGTGACCATCGATTCGAGCCGGTCGTTGGTCGTCTGGCCAAGCTGGATCTGCGAGAATTGGGCGAGCTGCGAGACGAACTGGAAATTGTCCATCGGCTTCAGCGGATCCTGGTAGGTCAGCTGGGTCAGGATGATCTTCAGCAGCGAATCGAAGCTGAGGCCGAAGGCGGACGTCGCCGTGTCCTGCGCCGACT
>JAXDPG010000144.1:0-10663 GCA_034668485.1 Sphingomonadales bacterium | reverse complement strand
CGCCCATCACCAGCGCCCAATCGAGCTTCTTCGCGCTGCGGCCGGAGAACTGCTTCGAGAAATCGGCTGCGGCCCGCGCGGTCCGCGCGAGCCGCAAGGCGCCCGACGTGTCCTTGTCGAGCCGGTGGACCAGCTTGGGCCGGTTGCCGGCCTCGTCGGCGAGGCCGTCGAGCAGGCCGTCGAGGTGCGTGCGGGTCTTGGTGCCGCCCTGGGTGGCGAGTCCGGGCGGCTTGGCGACGACGATCGCCTGCGGATCGCGGTGGATGACGATCTCGTTGACGAAGGCGATCTCGTCGTCGCTCAGCTTCGGCCGCTCCGGCTTCGAACGCGCCGGGGCCGCGGGCGGCTCGGCGGGAGGCACCCTTATCGCCTGGCCCGCCTCGATCCGGTCGCCCGGCGCGGCGCGCTTGCCGTCGACTCGCAGCTGCCCGGTCCGCGCCCAGCGCGACACGGTATTGAAGCTGGTGTCGGGCAGATGGCGCCTGAACCATCGGTCGAGGCGGATGCCGTCGTCGTCGGGGGCGACCGTGAACTGGCGGACCTCGCTCATGCGGCGACCGCCCGCGCCGCCCACCAGCCGAGCGCGAGGAGGAGCAGCGAGCCGAGGACGGAGGCGGCGACGTAAAGCATGGCGCCGCCGGCGCGGCCGCGCTCGAGCATTGCAAAGAGGTCGAAGCTGAAGGCGGAGAAGGTGGTGAAGCCGCCGAGCAGCCCGACTCCAAGCAGCAGCCAGAGCGGCCGCTCGGCCGAGCCTTGCGCCGTTATCGCCCCCGCCAGCATCCCCATCAGCAGGCCGCCGATCAAATTGACGCCGAGCGTCCCCCAGGGGAAGCCCGCCCCGAGCTGGCGCAGGGCCAGCCGTCCGAACTCCCAGCGCAGGCCGGCACCGGCGGCGCCGCCGATCATGACGAGGAGGAGAGCGGGCATGGCCGGCGATGTAGCCGGAGAGGAAGGGCGAAGGAAGCACTTCTCCGGCCGTCGTCATGCCAGCGCAGGCTGGCATCCCAGCGGGTGAAACGCGCCCGCGGACTTCACCCGCCGGGGCCCCAGCCTTCGCTGGGGGGGGGCGCGTCAGCGGCCGTTATTGGCGATCAGGACGACTTCCGAGCCCTTGGCCCTGGGGGTGACGATCAGATAGTAAGCGCCATCGTCCTTCTCCCGGGCGCCGCCCAGCACATGGTCGCCGTCGCGCAAGGCGGGCTCGGCCGAATAGCCGGCGCCGGCCGCGAGCTTCTGGTACCAGTCGAGGATCGGCTTCCAGTCGTCATTGGTCGTGAAGGCGACGACCCGGGTCCGGCAGCCGGCTTGGTTGTTCGCCGCCGCCTCGGTCACCGAGCCGCCGGGATAGACCTGGAAGGGCGGCGCGAGCCTGTCCTTCCAGCGCATGGCATAATCGAACCGGTCCTTGTCGGCGCAATTGCTGCCGAGAGCGGCGACGGCATCCGCTCCCTTCGCGCCCGGCGTGCCCGGTTCCGCTGAAGGATAGCGCGAATTGCCGGGCGCCGCCGGGATGCGGCCGCCGTTGCGGTTGGACTGGTTGTCGAGATTGCCGTCGACGAGGATCTGGTCGTTGAGCGCGTCGGCGATCTCCGGATCGCCGTCATTGACGGCGTCGACCTTGTCGTTTTTCCCCAGCCAGTTGCAGGCGGACAAGGCGAGCGCGGCCGCCAGGGTGCCGAAGCGAAGCGCGGAAAAGAGGCGGTCGGTCATCGGGCGGACTCCTTGGAGCCGCCGCTATGCCGCATCCGCACGCAAAATGGGTGACGAGAGATGGTTAATCCGGCGCCCCTCCCGCCTCTGTCCCGCTTCGGGACTGCCAGAAGGCGAAGCTTTCCGCCTGGACCCGTTCGACGAAGCGGCGCGCCTCCGGCCCTTCCCACGGCCCCTCATAGCCGCGCGACCGCGCCCCGCCGGCAACCCACCAGCCCTGCCCGGGCAAGCCGTCGCTCTGGCGGACGACGAGCACGGCGAGCTCCGGCTCGCCGCGCCGCGCGCCGCCCTCGTCGACCGTCCCGAGGATCGCGCACAGAGCCCGCATCTTCGGCCGCGAGAAGGAATAGCCGAGCTGCTCGAGCAGCTCGCCGTAACTCAGCGCCCGCCCCGCTTTGGCCGCGGCGACGAGGTGGAGCCGCACCTCGTCCGGCTCGGCGAGGGCGGCCACCGGCTTCGCCTCAGTCGCGGTGGCGGACCGTCAGACGGCCGTCGGTGCCGCCGCCCGGGCGCGGACCGAGGCGCAGCTTGAAGCCGTGTCCGTCGCGTTTCTGGACGCCGTTCACCAGCCAGCCGTCGCCGTCCCGGACCGCGCGCTCGAGCCGGAAGCCGTCGGCTCGGGCCGGGTCGCGATACCAGGCGACCACCTTGTCGAGCGGATCGGGGGTGGAGAAGCCGATCTCGACCTCGCTGTCGCCGCCCTTGGCGGTGCCCCTGCCGGCCGCGATCGCCATGCCGCGCAGAACGGCGCCGGGGTAAAGGAGCTTGCTGTCCCGTTCCGCCTTGGCCTCGCCGACCATGCCCTTGGGAATGGTGAACTTGAGGTCGAAGCCGGGCGCCTTGATCGAAATCTTGCCTTCCTCGGCCTTGCCCTCGGCCGAAGCCTGGACGTTGGCCGAGGCGTTGTCGGCTTCGTCGGGGTCGAACCTCGCCTGGCAGCCGCCCAGCAAAGCGGCGGCGGCGAACGCGGCGCAGATATCGGATCGTTTCATTCATCCTCCCTCGCGAGCGCGCCCATCCTAGCTGCTCGGCCGCCGACCGCCAAATGCTTGTCGCAGCCCGGCCCTTTCGCTACCCGCGCCGCGGTGACCGACGCCGCCCGCACCCGATCCGGCCTGCTCATGGGCCTGGGCGCCTACACGCTCTGGGGCGTGCTGCCGCTCTATTTCAAGGCGATGGCGCATGTGCGGGCGACCGAGATCGTCGCCCACCGAATCCTCTGGTCGCTGGTCTTCCTGGGGGCCCTCGCCACCTTGTGGAGGAGGTGGCCGAAGGTGCGGGCCGCGCTCGCCGACCGCCGCGTCGCGCTCACCCTGCTGGTCACGGCGCTCCTGATCGGGGTGAACTGGCTCACCTACATCTACGCGGTGATGAGCGGGCACGTGCTCGAGGGCAGCCTCGGTTATTATCTGAACCCGCTCGTCAACGTCTTGCTCGGCGTCCTCCTGCTCAAGGAAAAGCTTTCGGTCGCTCAGAAAGGGGCGGTGCTTCTGGCCGGCGCGGGAGTCGCGATCCTCGCTTTCGGCGCCGGCGGAGCGATTTGGATCAGCCTTACCCTGGCCGCCAGCTTCGCCATCTACGGCTTCCTGCGGAAGGTGGCGCCGGTCGAGGCGCTCGAGGGGCTGTGGATCGAGAGCTTGTTCCTCACCCCGCTCGCGCTCGGCTGGGTGTTGTGGCTGACCCGCAGCGGCGAAAGCGCGTTCCTCCAGGATCGAACCACCGATCTGCTGCTGATCCTCGGCGGCGCGCTCACCGCCATACCGCTTCTCCTGTTCACCGCGGCGGCGAAGCGGCTGCCTTATTCGACTTTGGGCTTCCTCCAATATGTCGCGCCCTCGCTCCAGTTCCTGCTCGCCGTGCTCGTCTTCGGCGAGCCGCTGACCAGCGCCCATATCGTCTGCTTCGGCGCGATCTGGGTGGCGCTCGCGATCTTCGTCGGCGAAGGCGTTCGCGGCGCCCGGGCCGCGGCGGCGGCCGCGTGCGAGGCAGCGGTCTAGCGGCTGCCGCGGCGACCCGCTAAGGCACTGCCGATGTTCAATCTCGTCTCCCTCATCATAGGGGCGATCGCCGCCCTGCTGGCGATCCCGGCCTTCCTGCCCCTGCTCGGCTGGATGAACTGGCTGATCGTGCCGGTGGCGGTCGTCGGACTTTTGTTCGGCCTCGCCTCCGGGAGCAGGGGCGGACGCAATCTCAACCTCGTCGTCATCGCGCTCGGCGTGGTTCGGCTGATGCTCGGCGGAGGCCTGTTTTGACCAATTCCCTTCCCTGGGCCGCCCTCGCCGCCCTCCTTCCGCTCGCGGCCTGCTATCCGGAGCCCGCCCCTGAGCCGATCTATTCGACCTGCCGGGTGCTCGGCTCGTCGGACTGGAAGGCGCATGTCGAAATCTTCCCCTCGGCCAGCCCGAAGCCCTTCTTGCGGCGCAAGCTCATCGTCACCGGCAAGGTGACGACGGCGGGCGAGGGCATTTACGTCAGCCTCGCCGACGGGCCGGTTTCCAGGCTCGACGATCCCGTCCAGCAGGTCATGGTCCGGACCGAGGGATCGCCCGAGGCCGGCGCCGCGCCCGTCGTCCACAACGTCCGCGGCGTCTTTCCGGCGCTCGGCCGTTACGGCGGCGTCGCGATAAGGTGCGGCGACGGCATCATCGCCGAGATCAGGGACGTGCCGATGCCGCCGAAAAAGAAGGGCGAGAACAGCATCTTCTAGCGTTCGTCAGCCGAAAGCGGCCGCCAGCGCCGGCCGAAGCACCAGGGCGATGCCGGCGACGCTGGCCAGGAAGGCGATCGTCCGAACCACCGGCACGCCGAGCGCATAGAGCGGCAAATAGACGATTCGAGCGCCGAGCCAGAGCCAGGCGCCGATCGCCGACCAGCGGTCGCTCAGGCCCGCCACCGCGACGATCAGCGCCGCCGCGGCGAAGACCGGGAAGGTCTCGAGGAAATTGGCCTGGGCCCGGGCGAGGCGGCCGACGATCGGCTGCGGCGGCGGCAATTCCTCGTCGCGCGCGCCCATGTTCCACTGGGTGCCGTACTGCCGAGTCTTGACTCGGACGGCCGCGAAGACGTGGACGAGGGCGAGAATGCAGCCCCAGGCGAGGGCGGTGAGCTCGGTGGTCATGGCCCGAGCGTGACAAAAAGGGCCGCCTTTGCCAAGATGCGCCATGCCCGGCGCTCCCCGCCTCGTTTCGGCCCCCGAGCCAGAGCTCAGCCTGCCCGGCTGGATCTACCGCGACTCCGAATTCTTCGAGGTGGAGATGGAACGGGTGATCCGGCCCTCCTGGCAGGTCGTGTGCCATGCCGGCGACGTCGCCCGCGCCGGCGACTGGCGGACGATCGACTATCTCGGCGAGAGCGTCATCGTCGTCCGCGGCGACGACGGCGAGGTGCGCGCCTTCGCCAATGTCTGCCGCCACCGCGGCTCGCGCGTGGTGACCGGCAGCGCCGGCTGCGCCCGGCGCCTCACCTGCCCCTATCACGCCTGGACCTACGGCCTCGACGGCCGTCTGATCGGCGTTCCGCACAAGGGCGATTATCCCGGTCTCGACCCGTCGAGGCTCGGCCTCGTCCCGGTCGAGCTGGAGGCGTGGCGCGGCTTCCTCTTCGTCCGGCTCGAGGGGGGCGGCCCGTCGGTCGCCGCGATGATGGCCCCGCACGAGGCCGAGATCGCCCCCTATCGCTTCGAGCGGCTCGAGGCGCTCGGCCGGGTCACGCTGCGGCCGCGCGACGTCAACTGGAAGAACGTCGCCGACAATTATTCGGACGGCCTCCATATCGCCGTCGCCCATCCCGGCCTCACCCGCCTGTTCGGCCGCGGCTACGCCGTCTCGGCCGCCGAGCATGTCGACCGCATGGCCGGCGATCTGGTCGAGCGGCCCTCGGCCAACCCCTCCGAGCGCGGCTATCAGCGCTTCCTCCCGGATACGCCGCATCTGCCGCCGGAGCTTCGGCGCCGCTGGCTCTACTTCAAGCTGTGGCCCAACGTCGCGTTCGACCTCTATCCCGACCAGGTCGATTTCATGCAGTTCCTGCCGGTCTCGCCGACCGAGACGGTGATCCGCGAGATCAGCTACGCCTTGCCCGACGGGCGCCGCGAGATGAAGGCCGCGCGCTACCTCAACTGGCGGATCAACCGCCGCGTCAATGCCGAGGACACGGCGCTGATCCAAGGCGTCCAGCAGGGCATGGCCTCGCGCAGCTACACCCCCGGGCCGCTGGGCGAGAGCGAGGTCTGCCTGCGCAGCTTCGCCCGCAAGCTGAGGCGGCTGATCCCGGAGGCCAATCTTCATCAAAGACCTCAGCCCGGCTGGAGCCGGGCCCAGACGGGAGCAAGGGAGTGAGCGGATTTCGATGTCGGACAGTCGTGGCGGCGGTGCTGCTGTGGGCGTGCGCGGGCGGCGCCATGGCGGAAGAAGGCGGGAAGCCGCCCCGGATCGTCCGTATCGCGCTCGGGCCCGAGATCGTTCCCGACCATGTCGGCGCGAATGGGACGAAATTCGCGCCCTACGTCAATGTCGACTTCAAGCGGGAGGGTCAGGAATTCGAGTTCGAGGCGCCGGATGAGAGCTTCGGCTTCGGCCTGATCGACCTCGGCCCGCTCGAGCTCGGCCCGGCGCTCTCCCTCGAGAGCGCTCGGCGGCCTTCCCGATTCCCGGTGCCGGTCGCCAAGGTGCCGGCGACGGTCGAGGCCGGCGCCTTCGCCCAGCTCTACCTCGTCAAGGCGCTCCGAATCCGCGCCGAGGCGCGCAAGGGTCTCGGCGGGCATGACGGCTGGATCTCCCAGGTCTCCGCCGACCTCATCGCCCGCCGCGGCGACGATTACGTCTTCTCGATCGGACCGCGGCTGAGCTGGGCGGACCGGAAATATCAAAGCGCCTATTTCGGAGTGACCCCAGCCATGTCGGCGGCGAGCGGCCTCGCCCCGTTCCAGCCGGATGCCGGGATCCGCGGAGTGGGGGCGGCGACCTCGCTCAGCTACCAGTTCGGTCCACGCTGGGGCATCCAGGCATATGGCCGCTACGAACGCCTGGTCGGCGACGCCGGACGATCGCCTCTGATCCGCGCCTACGGTTCGCGCGACCAGCTCTCGGCGGGCCTCGCGCTCAGCTATACGTTCAGGCTGGGCAAGAGTGGCCGCTAGCCCACACGCTCCGCCGCCTGGCGCAGCGCTTCTTCGCCGAACTGGTTAAGGCTCTTGCCGACGAGCTTCGCCGCGAGGGCCGCTTTGGCGTGGGTTTCTGGGCTGACCCGCAGCATCATCTTGCCGGAATAGGGCTTTTCCGGCGCCTTGCCGATCTTGGCGCAGGTTTCGAGAAAGTCGTCGACAGCCTCCTCGAAAGCAGCGATCAAACCGGGGACCGTATCCGCGTGGAAGCCGATACCGTCCTCAATGCCGGCAATGCGGCCGAAAAAAATTCCATCGTCGGCGTCGAACTCGACGCGCGCCGCATAGCCCTTGTGCCGCAGGATATTCGTCATGGCATCACTCCCAGGCGCGTCAGATAGGCGCGCGCAGCCAGCACCTGAATACCTCTTGGCTTCCTTGGCCGGATGCGGCCGGTGGAAGCTCTCGATCATATCGTCCCTTACGAACCGAATCCGCGAGCCCCTACCCTCGACAAGCTCGCACCCCACCGCCAGCAACAGGCTTTCGATCGAAGCCGTGGCGATCGAAGGCGACACCGGTTCGGCGAAAATTGCCGACAAGGTCTTCCGGTGTCGGCTGTTCATGTCCTTGCATTGCACGATCGTGGCAAGAGTGCAATCAAATTGTGATTGCAGATATCTGCGACCCAGGTGTCAGCATTAGCAAGCGGGCCGGCTAGGCTGCCGCCATATGCCCCGACATTTTGAGGACGAGCTCTCGAACCGGCGGCGTCACTCCGCTCGGCAAAATACTCGCCACCTCCTCGCGCGCGGCCTTGTAGCCGGCGCTGACCCGCAGCAGCTCCATCGACCAGTCGGCGAACGAGCGCCGCTCGACGAAGCGCTCGTCGCGGACCTCGAAGGCGGAGTGGCGCGGGTCCATTCGGAGCCGCTCGACCAGATTGTCGATCGCCGCCTCGCCCCCCTCGATGATCTGGAGGAAGCGGGACCCGTCGAACAGGAGCAGGCCGGTGACGCCGTCGAGGGCGTTGAGGTGTCGCGCCGTCTGGTGGATGGCGTTCAGCTCGTCGTCGTCAAGGTCGAGACGGGCTCGGCTCGTGTAGGTCAAGGTCTTCAGGCGCAAAGCTTTTCTCCCCGCCGCCGGGTGGCACGAACGGGAGCAAGGATCAACCGGATCGATTCCGCGCCGGAACGACGCTATACGGATCGTATGTCACGAGACCCCCGAATCGACGCCTATATCGCGAAGCAGGCCGATTTCGCCCGTCCGATCCTCGAACATCTCCGGCAGGTCGTCCACGCGGCGGCGCCCGAGGTCGAGGAGACGATCAAGTGGAGCATGCCGCACTTCACCTACAAGGGACGGCTGTTCGCCGGCATGGCCGCGTTCAAGGCCCACGCCACGTTCGGCCTGTGGCAGGCCAGCGCGGTGCTCGGCGAGACCGGCTCCGAGCGCGAGGCGATGGGGCAGTTCGGCCGTCTCGCCAGCCTCGACGACCTGCCGCCCGAGGAGGAGCTCAAGGGCGTCATCCGGCGCGCTGCCGAACATGCCCGGGAAGGCCCGAAGCCGCGGCCGAAGAAGCCGCCCAAGCCCGATCTGGAGTCTCCGCTCGACCTCGAAACGGCGCTCGATGCGAATCCCGCCGCGCGCGGCACCTTCGACAATTTTGCGCCCAGCTGCCGGCGCGAATATGTCGAATGGGTGGTCGAGGCGAAACGGCCCGAGACGCGCGCCAGGCGCATCGCCCAGGCCGTCGAATGGATGGCCGAAGGCAAGAAGCGCAACTGGAAATACGAGAATTGCTAAAAGTCCCGGGACGGGCGCTCTGATTCCGGCATGCCGGACTTGATCCGGCATCCACCTTTTCCCTCAGTTTCAATCCCATGAAGAAGGTGGACCCCGGATCAAGTCGGAGCGACGTCCGACGGCTCGGCTCGCCGCATTCCGCCGCGCCCTTAACACTCCATCAAAACTCTGCGGTTAGGAAAATCGGGAACCCGGCAGCACCAGGACTCCCATGTATCACGCGCCAGTCCCCCTGGATCTCGACCAGCAGGAAATCGAACCGGCGGAGCTGGCGGACGAGAGCGTCGGCAGTGATGCCAGCAGCCAGCGGCTGCGCGACGCCCATCTCCACAACGGCCAGGCGCAGACCCGACTCCTGTTCGCGCCCTATTTCGCGATCACCGGCGTCGGCGCGGCTCTGCTCGTCGCCTGCGCGATGCTCGGCGACGCGCGCATCGAGCTGATCGCCGGCTGGCTCGCCCTCGTCGGATTCGCCAACTGGACCTATTTCCGCTCCGCGGTCACCGAGGGCGCCGCCGCAGAGAGCCGCTCCGCCGAGGGCCGGCCGCTGTTCCGGGCCGTCGGCGAGGCGGTCGGGCTGGCCGCGATCTGGTCGGCCTTCCCGACCTATGCATTCGCCACTCAGCCGCACGAGGTGCAGGTGGTGATCGGGGCCGCGATGGGGGCGATGATCATGGCCGCGATCGGCCTCGCCTCGGTCCCCGCCGCCGCCTTCGCCTGGATCGCGACGATGACCGCGGCCCTGTGCTGCGCTTATTATCTCGGCAGCTCCGAGGTCGATCCGACCTTCGGCGCCTCGATCGTCGGAGTCGCCGCGGTCGCCATCTTCGGAGTCGCCCGCCTCACCCGCTGGACCTTCGGCCAGCTCCAGACCATCGCCAACGTCCGCACCCAGGCCGAATCGGTGCGCCTGCTCCTCAAGGAATATGAGCATCGCGGAGTCGGCTGGCTGTGGCAGGTCGATGCCGAGAACCGGGTGGTCTACATCTCCTCGCGCATGACCTCCCTGCTCGGCCGCTCGGCGAGCCAGCTGATCGGCCATTCGCTTCCGGCGACGCTCGGCGGCAACAGCGCGTTGGGACGCACCCTGCTCGCCCGCCAGCCCTTCGCCAGCCTCGAGATGGAGCTCAAGACCCGCCGCGGCACCCGCTGGATCAGCCTCGCCGGCGACCCGATCATCGACATGGCCGGCCAGTTCCAGGGTTTCCGGGGCGTCGGCTCCGACATCACCGAGGTCCGCCGCACTCAGGAAAGGCTGACCAACCTCGCCAATATGGACGTGCTTTCGGGCCTGCCCAATCGCGGCCGGGTGCGCCAGCTGCTCGGCGAGGCGCTGTCGACCTCGCAGTCGAGCAATGTGCCCTGCGCGATCATGTTCCTCGACCTCGACGGCTTCAAGCCGGTCAACGACACGTTCGGCCATCCCAAGGGCGACGCGGTGCTGAAGAGCGTCTCGCAGCGGCTCGTCAAGGAAGCCGGCGAATCGGGCCATGTCGGCCGGATGGGCGGCGACGAGTTCGCCATCGTCATCCGCGACGCGCAGAGCCGCAAGAAGGTCGACGACCTCGCCCGCCGGATCATCACCGCCGTCGCCGAGCCCTATCATATCGACAAGGCCGAGATTCGCATCGGAGTCTCGATCGGCTGCGCGTTCGGGCCGATCGACGGCCAGAGCGTCGACGACCTCATCCAGAAGGCGGATCTCGCGCTCTACCAGGCCAAGGGCCAGGGCCGCGGCACCTGCTGCTATTTCTCGGCCGACATGCAGAACGAGGCCGAGGACCGCCTCAGGCTCGAGCAGGATTTGCGGCAGGCGCTGACCCTGAAGCAGTTCCGGCTCGACTATCAGCCGCTGATCAATGCCGCCGACCAGAGCCTGATGGGCTTCGAGGCGCTGATCCGCTGGCACCACCCGACCCGCGGCATGGTCTCGCCGATCGAGTTCATCACGCTGGCCGAGGAGACCGGCCTGATCATGGATCTGGGCGACTGGGTGATCGAGGAAGCCTGCCGCGCCGCGTCGGTATGGCCGGACTATATCAG
>JAXDPG010000143.1:0-3562 GCA_034668485.1 Sphingomonadales bacterium | reverse complement strand
CGAGATGCTGCGCGAATGGCTGGATCGCGGCGAAGTCTCGGTCGGCACCCAGCTCCATCCTTGGGTCAATCCGCCGCACGATGAGGAAGTAAACACTTTCAACAGCTTCGTCGGCAATCTTCCTATAGAGCTCGAACGAGCCAAGATCGCCGACCTCACCGAGACGATCGAATCCGCCTTCGGCCGCCGGCCGCTGGTCTACCGCGCCGGCCGCTACGGCGTCGGGCCCAATACCGCGCAATTGCTCGAGGAAGCCGGTTACCAGGCCGACGCCTCGGTGCGGGCGCTGTTCGATTATAGCGACGAGGGCGGGCCGGACTTCTCGCGGGTCAAGCCGCTGCCCTTCCGGATCGGCGGCGGCGCCCTCGTCGAGCTGCCGCTCAGCGCCGCCTATGTCGGCCGCCTGCGGGCGCGCGGAAGGGGGCTCTACCGCGCCGCCGGGCGCCTGCCGCGCGGGCGCGGCCTGCTTTCGCGCACCGGCCTCCTCGACCGGGTGGCCCTGACGCCGGAGGGGGTGCCGCTGGCCGAGGCGCTGGCGGCGGCACGAGCGCTGATCGGCGACGGCGTGCGCTGGTTCAGCCTGTCCTTCCACTCGCCCTCGGTCGAGCCGGGGCACACGCCCTATGTCCGCACCGCCGGGGACCTGCGCACCTTCCACGCCTGGTGGGACGGAATGCTCGACTTGTTCGAGGCCGAGGGCATCGCTCCGGCCTCGATCGAGGAGACCATCGCCGCCGCCCGGGCGGGCTGAGGGACCGAGGCCCGTCTTGCCATCGCCCGACCCGCTCCCTATCCGAGCCGACGGGCCTGTAGCTCAACGGTAGAGCCGGCCGCTCATAACGGCTAGGTTGGGGGTTCGAATCCCTCCGGGCCCACCAAAGTCTTCGATCAAAGCGGTTCTTTGATCGAGGGAGGAGGCGGAGCCTTTCCTCTTCCTTCCTGCCCCGGGTGAAAGTACCACTTTCACCCGATGATCGGGGAGTGGCGCAGCCTGGTAGCGCATCTGCTTTGGGAGCAGAGGGTCGCAGGTTCGAATCCTGTCTCCCCGACCATCCTCCGCGAGGCCCGGCCAGGCGGGGCGGAACTCCGGGGCCTGAAGCGGGATTGACCGCGAGGGCGTCAAAGGAAGGAACGACATGAAGAAGCTCGCCTTCGCCACCGCGTGCACGGCGGCTTGCCTCGGCCTCGCCGGCTGCGGCGGTCCCGGCCGGGACACGGCCGCCCGCAACAACCTTTCGGTCGCCGGCGAAGGATCGGCGACGCCGACCGCCGAGTCGAACGGCATGGACAATGCGATGGCCAGCGAGTCGGGCTTCCCCGAAGGCGCGCGAATCATCGAGGAGAATGGCGTCACCTACCGGATCGACGCCGACGGCACCCGTGTCAGGCTCGGCGAGAAGGACGCCCGCATCGTCGTCGAGAACGGCGTTCGCTATCGCGTCGACGCCGGCGGCCGCCGCGTCCGGATCGACGAGCGCGGCCTCGGTATCGACTCGCCGGACATCGACCTCCCCGACGTCGATGCCGGCATCAACAATAAGGGCCATCCCGACGTCGACGTGAAGGACAGGGACGACGGCAACAAGGGGCCCAACTGAGCCCAGGGGTCGGACGTTTACGGCGCGACCGTCTTCCTCTCGATCTCCTCCGGCGCGTCGGCGACCAGGGCCAGCACCGCCGTCCAGGCGGCGACGTTCTGGCGCAGCTGCCCGGGATCGACCTTGTCGAGCGTGTCGTCGGGCGTGTGGTGATAATCGAAATAGCGGGTGCCGTCCTGCTGGAGGTCGGCGCCCGCCGAGCCCGCCTTGATCCAGGCGCCGAGGTCGGCCCCGGCTTCGACCTCGCCTTCCTTGTGGGGGATGCCGAGCGGGAACAGGGCCGCGGCGATCCGCTCGCCCAGCGGCTTGTTGGCAGCCTCGAAATTGGTGTCGACCCGCCAGACGCGGTCGGCGCCGAAGTCGGATTCGGCGACGAACACCACTTTCTCGTCCTTGTGGGCGGCGAAATAAGCCTTGCTTCCGGCGCCGCCGGTCTCCTCGTCGCCGAACCAGATCACCCGGATCGTGCGCCGCGGCCGGCCGGCGTCCATGATCCGCTTGGCGGCGGCGGCGGTGATCGCCACGCCCGACGCGTCGTCGATGGCGCCGGTGCCGAGGTCCCAGCTGTCGAGATGGCCGCCGACGAGGACGATCCCGGCGGAGGGGTCCGTGCCCGGAACTTCGGCGACGACGTTCCCGGTCGGCTGGTCGCCGATGAAGCGGGGGGTGAGGGTGAGGTGCATCGTCACCTTGCGGGCCCGCTTCAGCATGCGCTGCAGATTCTCGGCATCGGGCAGGCTGAGCGCGCCGGCGGGAATGGGCGTGACGCCGGCCCAGTTGGTCAGGCCGGTATGGGGGTTGCGGTGGTAATCGGTGCCGAGCGAGCGGATGACGATCGCCGCCGCGCCTTTCTGAGCGGCGATGGCGGGGGCCGATCGCCTGACCGCGCCGTAATAGCCGTAGCCGGAGCCGTCCTGCGCCGGCTGCATCGCGTGGCTGACGAAGACGATCCTGCCGCGCACCGCCGCCTCGGGCGCCGCCTTCAATTGATCGACGCTGTCGAACCCGACCACCTCCGCCGTCACGCCTTGCGGCGGCGTCGCGCCGCTGCCGCCGAGGGCCGCCACGACCAGCCGCTGCGGGAAGGGCGCGACGATTTCCGCCGTCTCGGCGCCGCGCACCCAGGTCGCCATCGTCGTCATCTCGACATGGACGTTGCGGAAGCCGAGCGCCTTCAGCTTCCTCACCGCCCATTCCCGCGCCCGCGCCTCGGCCTCCGTGCCGGCGAGACGCTGGCCGATCTCGGTGGTGAGGCCCTCGACGATGTCGTAGGCGACATCGTCCCTCAGCGCCGCGTCGCGCAGGCGCTCGGCCTGGTTCTGGGCGAAAGCGGGGAAGGAGAGGAGGGCGGCGGCGGCGAGGAGCAGGGGCTTTTTCATGCCGCGCCCGTAGCCCCTGCGTAAGCGGGTGACAATGCGCGGGCGGCCCACTAATTAGGCGCCAAATCCCGTAACCCATTGGAGACAGGCGCCGCCATGGCCGCACAGTATAGCTTCGTCATGAAGGGCATGACCAAGACCTTCCCGGGCGCGCCCAAGCCCATCCTCGCCAACATCAACCTGCAATTCTACCCCGACGCGAAGATCGCGATCATCGGGCCGAACGGCTCGGGCAAGTCGACTTTGATGAAGATCATGGCGGGGCGCGACAAGGAATTTACCGGCGAGGCCTGGCCGGGCGAGCATATCCGAGTCGGCTATCTCGAGCAGGAGCCGCAGCTCGACCCGACCAAGACGGTCAAGGAGAACGTCATGGACGGCGTCCGGGGGACCGCCGACATGATGGACCGCTTCAACGAGATCTCGACGATCATGGGCGACCCGCCCGCCGACGCCGATTTCGACGCTTTGATGACCGAGATGGGCGAATTGCAGGAGAAGATCGACGCGGTCGACGGCTGGACCCTCGACAACCAGCTCGAGATCGCGATGGATGCGCTGCGCTGCCCGCCCGGCGACGCCCGG
>JAXDPG010000142.1:0-3621 GCA_034668485.1 Sphingomonadales bacterium | reverse complement strand
TCAACCGCTTCGCCCGGAGGATGCCGGCATGAGGATCGCGGCGCGGATAGCGCTGTGGGCGGGCGGCACCGCGGTCCTGCTGCTCGCTTTGGCCTTCTACCTGCTCTACGCACCGCCCCCGGCCGAGCCCGAGCTCAGCGCCCGGCCCATCGCCGGTACGATCGAGGTCGGCGCGCTCCGGCGCCAATATCTCGTCTTCGCGCCCGCGCATCGGGGGACGGCCCCTGCCCTGCTGGTCGTGTTCCACGGCCGCATGGGCAGCCCGGCCAGCATCCGGGCCGAGACCGGCTACGGCTTCGACCGGCTGGCGGAGCGCGACGGCTTCGTCGTCGCCTACCCGCAGGGGGTCGAGGGCCGCTGGACGAGCTGCCGCAAGAGCGACAACGATCCGGCGCGGCGGGGCGTCGACGATCTCGCCTTCTTCGACGCCCTGGTCGAGCGCCTGCGCCGCGATCTCGGTGTGGATCCGGCCCGCGTGTTCGTCGCCGGAGTTTCGAACGGCGGCCAGTTCGTCTACCGGCTGGCGCTTGAGCGGCCGCGGGCGATCGCCGGAGCCGCCGTGTTCGCCGCCGCCTTGCCGACCCGAGACGACAATCTCTGCGGGCGGCGCGGGGGCCCGCCGCCGATGATGATCGTCGACGGCACCGACGATCCGATCAGCCCCTATCTGGGCGGAATGGTCTCGCTGTTCGGCTTCTCCGATCTCGGCACCGTGCTTTCGGCGAACGATACCGCCCGCTATTTCGCCGGCCCCGGCCCCGCGCCGGCGACCGCCCGTCTCGCGCCCCGGGCGCGCGGGGACCGCACCTGGGTCGAGCGGGCCGACTGGCGGCGGCCGGGCCGGAACGTGGTGCTGCTGTCGGTCCATGGCGGCGGCCATGTCGTGCCCCAGGCCGCCTACCGCCCGCCGCGGCTGCTCGGCGGGGTGACCAGCGCGATCGACGGCCCGGCCGAGGCGTGGGAGTTCTTCCGCCGCCGGTGAAGGATCAACGCCCGCGCTTCGCCGGCTGCCGGATATAGTGGCGCCAGACGTAGCCCCAGGGGATGACGAGCGCGAGCAGGAACGGGAAGGCGCCTATCTCCCACAGATCCTGGCGCAAATGCGGGAAGGCCGCCCCGGACAGCCACCGCGGCAAGCCGAAAGCGAGCAGCCAGATCGACTTCCAGACGAATTCGAAGAGGAAGATGGGCATGATCCGAAGCGGGTCGCGAAGCCCAAGGATCGACATCACCCAGAAGCCGGCGACGATGCTCGACATGAGGCCGCGCACCGCGGGGTCCGGGTGGATCACGTCGGGCAAGGCGATGAACGGGCCGGCGAAGAAGAACAGGATGCAAGTCGCTCGGAGAAGGTACAGCCGCGCCCGGGAGACCTGTTCGTCGCCGCGTTTCCAGATGCTCGGCGAATCTGAAGCCGCCGTCAAAGCCATGTCATTGCCCTTCACCCGCTCGCCTGGCTGGCCGGGGCATGAGCCACCGCCGCAGGCGCGCGCAGTTTCAGCCGGGCAAGCGCCCTTCCGAAGCGCAGGCGGACCAGCCAGAAGACCATGATTGCGAACGGAGCGAAGGCCAGGACGAAAAGGATCGCCGAGCCGCGCACGAACTTCGGCAGGACGTCCTGCTGGCCGAGGAAGAAGGAGCCGGTGGCGATGAAGAAGGCGAAGCACATCCGCCACAGGTGGCGGGAGACACGCTGGACCGGCGAAAGCGTGCGCAGGATCGCCTTGAGATCGAGCAGGGCGGCGAGCAGGCACATGCCGGCGATAGCGAAGATCGGGCCGGGGCCGGCCGGCGTCGTCGCGCCGGTGGCGGCGCCCCAGGCCAGCAGCGCGGCGAGAAGGAAGGCGCCGGCACAGGCGCCCTTCTCGATCCAGCCCGCCTGCCCTTCCCGCCGGCGCGCGGTCATCCACGCGGTGACGACGAAATAGCAGACCATGATCCCCCCGACCGGGGAGCCCGGCACCGGCCGGAACGGCTCCAGGATCGCCGCGGTGGCTCCGAGCACCAGCATCGCGGCGCAGAAACAGGTGCCGGCCCGGGCGTGCAGGATGCCGCCCTTGCGAACCGCGATCGCCGCCGCCCCCGACGCTAAAGCGGTCAGGCCGCCGGCGATGTGCAGCCACAGGAGGACGCTGTGGATCAAGGTTCCTCTCATCGGGATGCTCCCGTCATCGCGCCCTTGGCGGCCTGTTCGTTGGCCTCGCCGTCACGCTGGAAGCGGAGCAGGTCGCCCGGCTGGCAGTCGAGCGCCTCGCAGATCGCCTCGAGCGTCGCGAAGCGCATGCCTTTGGCCTTGCCGGTCTTCAGGATCGAGAGATTGGCCAGAGTGATCCCGACCCTCGCCGAGAGCTCGGTCAGGGTCATCCGGCGGGCGTAGAGGACGTCGTCCAGCTTCACGAGGATCGCCATGTCAGACCATCGCTTCCAGGTCGGCGCGGATCCGGGCGCCCTCCTCGAACACCCGCGCCAGCACGAACAGCAGCAGCACCGCCACCCAGCCGCCGAGCGAGGGGGACCATTTGCCGATGTCGGCGCCGGCGCGCGACAGGATGCCGATGAAGATGCCGCAGGCGAGGTCGAACAGCTGGACCGCCAGCAGGCACCAGGCGATCGTCTTCATCCGCGCCGCATTCTCCGGCACGAACGGTTCGCCGGCCCGCACCGTGTCGATCATCGCGAGCAGCCGGGTCAGCATGACGTGGATCGCGGCGAAGGCCGGCAGGCCCACGAGAACCCAGGTGCGGAGGACCGGGATGATCACGTCCGGGTCGAGCGGCGGCCGGCGGCTGTAATATTCCCTGAAGGACGGCTCGAAGACGAAGGACGCCATCAGCACGACGATGAAGGCCGCAGCGCAAGCGAGGTTGAGGACGCGCCAGATGGTCAGCAGCGCCCGCGAGACGCCGAGTATTCCCTGATAACGGCTGGTCACCGCGCCCTCCCCGATTCTTATTGTTTTACGATAAGGAAGATATTGGCCGCTGACAACAGGTTTATCGTTTGACGATATCTCCCCTTTGCAATGCCCAGCTTCAGGGGTGCGGATATTGGGCCGGATCGGCGAGCTTGCGGCCGAGCGCGACCATCAGCTCGGCATCCTCGGCGGCTCCGTCGAGGACCAGGCCCGGCCCGGGATTGTCGGCGGGCGAATGATAGGGCCCGGCGAGGAAGGCGCCGAGCTTCTTCATGTCGGAGAAGGAGCCGCCGATCATGATCGCCGGCACTCCGGCGCGGGCGAGCGCCCAGCCGTCCTGCCGCTCGACGAACGCCGCCGCCTCCTGGTCGGTGTCGAGCGTTCGACCGGCCTCGGCGACGGTGCGGTCGATCAGCGAATCGAGCGCCGGGTGGCCGCGGCCCATCACCGCCACCTTCTCGCCTTTGGGGGCGATGGCGAGCGTGTCCATGTTGATCGCGGCGACGATCGAGGGCAGCGGCACAATCGGTCTGGCCGCGAAATATTCGGCGCCGAGCAGGCCCATCTCCTCGGACGTCGTGGCGAGGAAGAGCAGGTCGCGCTTCGGCCGGGGCCCCTGGGCGAAGGCGCGCGCGATCTCGAGCAGGGCGGCGATGCCGCTCGCATTGTCGACTGCGCCGTTGCAGATCCGGTCGCGTTCCTCGGGC
>JAXDPG010000141.1:0-4787 GCA_034668485.1 Sphingomonadales bacterium | reverse complement strand
GATGGCGAGGATGCGGGCGCCAAGCGCCGCCAGCGGCTCGCCGTCGGGCGTCGTCGCGGCGAGGCCGAGCCTCGGCACCTCGTCGCGCAGCCGCTGCCGCTCGTCCATCGCCCCGTGCTTGACCTCGTCCCACGCGGCATCGAGCGCGCCCTGATCGTAGAGCAGCCCGACCCAGAGGGCGGGGAGGGCGCAGATGCGGCTCCACGGCCCGCCGTCGGCGCCGCGCATCTCGAGGAAGCTCTTGAGCCGCACCTCCGGAAAGGCGGTCGAGAGATGGTCGACCCAGTCGGAGAGCAGCGGCTACTCGCCCGGGAGCGCGGCCAGCTCGCCCTTCATGAACTGCCGGAACGATTGGCCGGCGACGTCGATGTAGCGGCCCTCGCGGAAGACGAAGTACATCGGCACGTCGAGCGCGTAATCGAGATAGCGGTCGTAGCCGAACCCGTCCTCGAACACGAAGGGCAGCATGCCGGTGCGCGCCGGATCGGTGTCCGACCAGATATGGCTTCGGAAGGAGAGGAAACCGTTCGGCCGGCCCTCGGTGAAGGGCGAATTGGCGAAGAGCGCGGTGGCGAGCGGCTGGAGGGCAAGGCCGACCCGGAACTTCTGCGCCATATCGGCTTCGGAACTATAGTCCAGATTAACCTGTATGGTGCAAGTACGAAGCATCATGTCGAGGCCGAGGCTGCCCACGCGCGGCATGTGGCGGAGCATGATCTCGTAACGGCCCTTGGGCATTCGGGGGAGCTCGCCGCGGGTCTTGTCGGGCCACATGCCGAGGCCGAGGAAGCCGAGGCCGAGACGGTCGCCGACCTGCTTGACCTGATCGAGGTGGCGGCCCGCCTCGGCGCAGGTCTGGTGGAGGTTTTCCAGCGCCGCCCCGGAGAGCTCGAGCTGTCCGGCCGGCTCGAGGCTGACATTGCCGTCCCTGCCGGAGAGGGCAATGACCTTGCCGCCTTCCTCGACCGGCGCCCAGCCGAACTCGGTCAGCGCGGCGAGCAGGTCGCGGATTCCGCCGGGCTCGTCGTAGGAGGGCGCGCGATGGTCGGAGCGGCGATAGACGAACTTCTCGTGCTCGGTGCCGATCCGCCAGCCCTCGGCCGGTTTCTCGCCCCGCTCGAACGGGGCGAGCAGGTCCTCGCGGCGCTCGATCGGCGGGTCGACGCGCGCATTTTCGGTCCGGGTCGTCATCGCCGCCCTCTAGCGGCGCCGGGGTGGGCCCGCCAGCCTCTTGCGTTGTTCGACGAAACCGAAATGGAGGAATGGGGGATTCCGCCATTCCGGCGAAGGCCGCAATCCATCGATACGGAGCCATGTCGATCCGGCACCGGCAGTGTTCATGGATCCCGGGTCAAGCCCCGGACGACGAATCCCAGTCGCCTGCTGCGCGCATCCACAGCGCGACCGCGGCCAGCGCCGCCGTGTCGGCGCGAAGGATGCGGGGGCCGAGGGTGATCGGCCGCGCCTGCGGCAGGGCGCGAATGGCGGCCCGTTCCTCGTCGGTGAAGCCGCCTTCGGGCCCGATCAGGATGGCGGCTGGGCCGGGCTCGCCGCGCAGCGTCTCGCCGCCCGCTTCGTCGGCGAAGTAGAGAATGCGGTCGGCCGGCCAGGCGGCGAGCAGAGGCTCGAGCTTCTGCGGCTCGTCGAGCTCGGCCAGCGCGGTCCGCCCGCATTGCTCGGCGGCCTCGACGATGTGCGAGCGCAGACGGTCGAGGTTGAGCCGCTCGACGACCGTGCGGCGGGTGAGCACCGGGACGATGCGGGCGACGCCCAGCTCCGTCGCCTTCTCGGCCAGCCAGTCGATCCGTCCGCGCTTGATCGGCGCGAACAGCAGCCAGAGGTCGGGGACGGTCTCGCGCTCGCGCAAATGCTCGGCGACGGCGAGCGCGACCCGCTTCCTTCCGGCTTCGGTGATCGCGGCAAGCCATTCGCCGGTGCGGTCGTCGAACAGCTTGATCTGCGCTCCGGCGCCGAGGCGCAGGACGTTGACGAGGTAATTGGCCGCCGGCCCCTCCAGCGTCAGCGTGAGGCCTTGCGCCAGCGTCTGGGCGACGAACAGACGCGGCAGGCTCGCGGGCGGCCAGGCGGGGGTGGCGGGCAAAGGCTCACGATCCTCAATCCGTTCGGGCTGAGCCTGTCGAAGCCCGTTCCTTGAGCGAGGGCAAGAAAAGAATGGCCTTCGACCCCTGCTTTCGCCGGGGCAGGCATCCCCGGCCTTGAGCCGGGGTCAGCCGGAACGGTATGCGTAACGTATGACTGCCTCTCCCGAGAGCGACATCGTCCCGGATTCCGAGCGCCGGGGGCTGATCGGTGCCTTGCCGCGCCCCCTGCGCGCCTACGCCTCGCTGATGCGGCTCGACCGGCCGATCGGGGCGTGGCTGTTGTTCTGGCCGTGCGCGTGGAGCGTGGCGCTGGCGGGGATGGGGCCGCACGGAGTGCGGCTGATCCTGTGGTTCGCGCTCGGCGCCTGGGCGATGCGCGGCGCCGGCTGCGTCTGGAACGATATCGTCGACCGCGACCTCGACGCCAGGGTCGAGCGCACCCGGCTGAGGCCGCTGGCGAGCGGGCGGGCGAGCCTCGGCGGCGCCTGGGCCTTGCTCGCCCTGCTCGCGCTCATCGGCCTGGCGGTGCTGCTCCAGCTCGGGCGGACGGCGCAGATCGTCGCGCTCGCCAGTCTCGCGCCGGTGGCCGCCTATCCGTTCATGAAACGGATCACCTGGTGGCCCCAGGCCTGGCTCGGCCTGGTCTTCTCCTGGGGGGCGGCGGTCGGCTGGCCGGCGGTGCGCGGCGAGCTCGATGCGACGGCCTTCATCCTCTGGGCGGGGTCGATCTGCTGGGTGATCGGCTACGACACGATCTACGCGCTGCAGGATCGCGAGGACGATGCGCTGGTCGGAGTCAAATCGTCGGCGCTCGCGCTCGGCCGCCACGCACGGACCGGAGTCGCGGCTTTCTATCTGGCCGCGCTGGCGCTGTGGGCCGCGGCGCTGTGGCGGGTTCGCCCCGACGGTCTGTCCCTGATCGCTCTGCTCCCGTCTGCCGCTCATTTCGCCTGGCAGGTCGCGACGCTGAAGCCGGACGACGGCGGCGATGCGCTCACCAAGTTCCGCTCGAACCGGATGGCGGGCTTCATCCTTTTCCTCGCCTGCCTGGTGGTGGGCACCTCCTAGATTTCGCCCGCCATCCACCCTAGGTGGCGTTCATGCTGACCATAACAGAAGCCGAGGCGCGCGCCGCTGCGCTGGTGGAGCGCGCCGGGCGCGCGGGCGCCGACGCCGCCGACGCCCTCTATTATGCCGATGCCTCGACTGGCGTGCAGGTCCGGCTTGGCGAGCTCGAGGACGTCTCCCGAGCGGAAGGGGAGGCGATGAGCCTGCGCTTCTTCGTCGGCCGGCGCTCGGCCAGCGTCACCTCCTCCGATCTTTCCGACGAAGCGCTGGCGGCTCTGGTCGAGCGGGCTGGGGCGATGGCGCGCGAGGCGCCCGAAGATCCCTGGTCGGGGCTGGCCCCGGAGGACCGGCTGATGCTCGGGGCCGGACCCGATGTCGAGGCCGACGACGGCGCCGATCCCTTGCCGGTGGACCTCAAGGCCCGAGCGCTCGCGGTCGAGGAAGCGGGCCGCGGCGTGGCCGGAATCACCAACAGCGAGGGGGCGGGGGCCAGCGCCGGCCGAACCGTGATCGCGCTCGCCACCAGCCACGGCTTCTGCCGCGGCTATTCGACCAGCGGCTATTCGGCCTCGGCGAGCCTGATCGCGGGGTCCGCCGGCGAGATGCAGCGCGACTATGCCTATCACAGCGTCCGCCACTATGCCGAGCTCGAGGATCCGGAGACGATCGGCCGCCGCGCCGCCGAGCGCGCCGTCGCCCGGCTGAGCCCGGCCCGGCTGGCGAGCGGGACGATGCCGGTGATCTTCGATCCGCGGGTCGGCGATTCGCTGCTCGGCCATCTCATCGCCGCGATCGGCGGCCCCGCGATCACGCGCCGGACCAGCTTCCTGCTCGACCGGGAAGGCGAGCTGATCTTCCCCGAGGGAATCACCATCCGCGACGACCCGCACCGGCGCCGCGGCCTCCGCTCGAAGCCGTTCGACGGCGAGGGCCTCCCGACCCGCCCGTCGGACCTCGTCGAATGCGGGAGGCTGACCGGCTGGCTGCTCGACAGCGCCTCGGCCCGGCAGCTCGGCCGCGTCCCGACCGGCCACGCCAGCCGCGGCGCCGCGGGCGGCCCCGGCGTCGGCGCGACCAACGTCCATATGGAGCCGGGGGCGCTTGGCCGCGAGCAGCTGATCGGCGAGGTCGACCGCGGTGTCTACGTCACCCAGCTGATCGGCCAGGGCGTCAACCCGGTGACGGGCGATTACAGCCGCGGCGCTTCGGGCTTCATCATCGAGAAGGGCCGGCTCGGGCCCGCCGTCGAGGAGATCACGATCGCCGGCAATTTGCTCGACATGTTCGCGAAGCTGACGCCGGCGGACGATCTGCGCTTCCGCCGGCCGGTCAACGTGCAGACGCTTCGCATCGACGGAATGACGGTCGCCGGTGCTTGAGGCCGTCTCCGCCATCGTCCGCCAGGCGGGAGCGATCGCCGCCAGCCGTTGAGGCACCGATTTCCAGCGCTGGGAAAAGGCGCCCGGCAATCCGGTCTGCGACATCGATCTCGAGGTCGATTCCTTCCTGCGCGAGCGGCTGACCGAGGTCGATCCCGAGGCCGGCTGGCTGTCGGAAGAGACGCTCGACGCCTCCGACCGGATCGAGCGGCGGCGGCTGTGGGTGGTCGACCCGATC
>JAXDPG010000140.1:0-4993 GCA_034668485.1 Sphingomonadales bacterium | reverse complement strand
CCGCTCGCGGCGCCCTCGGCCAATGCCAGCGGCACGATCAGCCCGACCCGCGCCGGACACGTCCTCGCCAGCCTCGGCGGCCGTATCCCGCTGATCCTGGACGGCGGCGCGACCGAGCGCGGGCTGGAATCGACCATCGTCGCGGTCGACGGGGCCGGGGCCAGGCTGCTTCGCCCCGGCCCGATCGGATCGGCGGAGATCGCCGCTTTGCTTCCCCTTCTCGATCCATCCGTCCCGGCCCGAATCGAAGCTCCCGGCCAGCTTCGCAGCCATTACGCGCCCTCGAAGCCGCTCCGGCTGGACGCCGCTTCCGCCAACGCCGGCGAATGGCTGATCGGATTCGGTCCCGTGTCCGGCGACGACAGCCTCTCCCCCTCGGGAGATCTCGAGGAAGCCGCCGCCCGCCTGTTCGCCGCGCTCCACCGCGCCGACCGCGAGGCATGCCGCCGAATCGCCGTCGCCCCGATACCCGCCGAGGGCATCGGCCTCGCCGTCAACGATCGCCTCAGCCGCGCCGCGGCGCCAAGGGAGAAAGACTGATGCCCGTCGCCCTCCAGGCCGGCCTCTGGGGCCTGCTCAGCGGCTCCGCTTTGCTGATCGGCGCGCTCGCCGGCTGGTTCGTGCCGATGTCCCGCCGGATCGTCGCCGGCATCATGGCGTTCGGCGCCGGCGTCCTCATCTCCGCTCTCTCCTTCGAGCTGATGGACGAAGCCTGGGGGCGGGGCGGCTTCTGGCCGGTCGCCGGCGGCTTCTTCGCCGGCGCCGCCTTGTTCACGGCCTGCAACCAGCTGCTCGCCGCCTGGGGCGCCCGTCACCGCAAGCGCGCCGATCCCGAGCTGCGCGCCACCCACAAGCAGCAAAACGAGAATAACGGCGCCGCCCTCGCCCTCGGCGCTCTGATCGACGGCATACCGGAATCGATCGTCATCGGAGTGAGCCTGCTCGAGGGCGGCGCCGTCGGCTTCGTCGCGGTCATCGCCGTCTTCCTCTCCAACCTTCCGGAGGGGCTTTCGAGCGCGGCGGGGATGAAGGCCGAGGGCAAGAACGCCGCCTTCGTCTTCCTGCTCTGGACGGGCATCGCCCTCCTCTCCGGGGCGGCGGCGCTCGGCGGCTACCTCGCCTTCGCCGGGGTCGGCCCCGCGGCCGTCGCCGCCGTGCAGGCGGTCGCCGCCGGAGCGATCCTGGCGATGATCGTCGACACGATGGTCCCCGAAGCCTTCGAAGGGACCCAGGATTATGCGGGTCTGATCGCCGTCACCGGCTTCCTCGCCGCCTTCCTGCTGTCCAAGCTGGGCGGCTGATAAAGAAAGGGGCGGCCGAAGCCGCCCCCTTCCAACGCAGAAGCTGAAAGCTTCGGCTTATCTCGCCTTCTTGCCGCGGGCGCGCTCGGCCTTCTCGCGCGCTTTGCGCTGCTTGTCGGTCTCGGCCATCATGCTCACCCGGCTCGGGGTGTAGTTCGCCGCGATGACCGCCGCGCCGCCGTCGGCCGACAAGGTCACGGGAAGCGCTTCCTTGGTGCGGACGGTGAACTCACGCCCCTGCGCGATGCGGGCGCTCTTGCCGTGGACCAGCAGTCCGCCGACGACTCCGGCGGCGACGACCGCTCCGATGGTGGCCGCCGTCGCGCCCGAGCCCTCCTGATGGTGGAGGCCCTCGACGGGGATTTGCATCCCGTTGAGGTCGATGTAGCGGAACGCCAGGTCCATTTTGCCCGACTTGCCGAACGATCCCTTGCCGGTGCGGCGGGTGATCTGGCCGACGGCGCGGGTGCCTTGCGGGATGACCGTCTGGCCGTCGACCTTGACGTCCTGGGCGACGGTGAAGAAGACCTTCTCGCCCATGCGATGGGTGCCGCTGGTCACCGTCTCGTTGATCGCGACGACGACTTCGCTGTTGGCCGGCAGCATGGCCTCGGCCGCCATCGGCGCGGTGGCCTGCGTCTCGACGACGGCGGGCTGCACGGCCGGGGCGTCCTGCGCCATGGCCGCGGAAGGAATGAGCAACAGAGCAGCGCCGGCGAAGAGCGCCGAATGGAATTTATTCATTGAAACCCCCAAAAGAAGAGTCGACCCCCCGACGAGTCGCGGCCGGAAACTGGACGATTTTCCACAGCTTCGCAAGCAGGCCGCCAGCCAAGTACTTAAGATTTCGAGAGAATCGCTAAAATCAGCGGTCGGAACGGGAGCGTTATTGACGGAATCGATATATTAATTAAAAAACTTCATCTGTTTTGCAGATAGCTTCGATGCCCAACTCCAGGCGCCTGTTGCCGAAAAGCCTCAGCCCTTCAGTCGCCGAGGTCGCAATCCGTCGCTCGCGGATGTTTCCAGCAGCGCAGCGCGTCTTCGAACGCCGCGGCCTCGGGAGGGCCGCCGTTCTGGAAGGCGTATTGGAACAGGTAGCTACCCACCTTCATTCCCGGTTCGCGCTAGATGACCGGCTCGGTCGCGCCCTCGCCGTTCTGGATGACGAGCTCATGGAAACCGGCGAGATCGCTGGGCCGGAGCAGGCCGGCGGCACAGAGCCGGCGGGCCGCGGCTACGAAGCGGATCCGGCTTTGCTCCGCCAGGCGACCGAGCCGCGCCGGGCTCGAATCATAGCCGGCCTGGGCGAAGCTGCCGTCCGCTCGTGCGCCGACCGCCACCGCACAGCCATGGGCCGGAGCGGCGGCGGCGGCGAGGAGGAGGCCTGCGAGAAACAAGGCTGCGCCGTCAGGCCGGGCTTGGCGCTTCGCTCTTCACGCGGTGGGCGAAGCTCTTCCGCAGCTTCTTGAGCTTGGGCGGGATGATTGCGAGGCAATAGGGATTGCGCTGGCCTTCGCCCGCCCAATAATCCTGGTGATAATCCTCGGCCGGCCACCACTCGCCGACCGGCTCCACCGTCGTGACGATGGGGCCCGGCCAGTCGGCGCGAGCGCGCTCGATCGCGCGATGCGCCGCCGCGTCCTGCTGGGAGGAAAGCGGGAAGAGGGCCGAGCGATATTGGGTGCCGACGTCATTGCCCTGCCGATTGAGCTGGGTCGGATCGTGGGTGGCGAAGAAGAGGTCGAGGATCTCGTCGTAGGAGATGGTTTCCGGGTCATAGGTGAGGCGGATCGCTTCGGCATGGCCGGTGTCGCCGCCGCAGACCTGCCTGTAGCTCGGGCTGGCGACGTGGCCGCCGGTATAGCCGCTCTCGACCCGGCTCACTCCGATCACGTCGTTGAACACCGCCTCGGTGCACCAGAAGCACCCGCCCCCGAGGATCGCCTGCTCTTCCGCCATGTCGGTCTCCTTCGCTGCCGACATAGGGCGGCGCGGCACGACGGCAAGGCGGAAAGCTTCTGTGGCGTCCAGGCACCGGGCGTGTAGGAATGGGCCGATGTCCCGATCGGCCCTGGCACTTCCCCTGGCCCTCCTCGTCCCGCTTGCCATGGCCGCGGCGCCGCGCCCATTCGGATCGATCGAGGAATTCGCCCGCGCCATCGGCCTGAAGAAAGGGGGCTGGCATACCAGCGTCAAGTTGACCGGGCTCGACATCCAGGCACCCCGGGAATCGATCCGGCCATCGCCGCCGGGTTGAAGGCCCAGATCGAATCGAGGGCCCGGTCAGGGGGCGGGATGGACGAATGCACAAGCGTCCCTTCGAGCGCGGTGACCTTGCCCGGCATCCTGCTTGAGAAGGATTGCTCTTTTAGCCGCATCGAAGGCGGCAAAGGGCGCTGGGCGTTGTCGTCGACCTGCAAGGTCGGGCAAGGCAGCATCAGCAGCTACGTCGCGCAGGGCGCCTATTCAGCGAAGACGGTATCCGGCCGGCATGAGGTAGACCTCTCGATCAACGGGGTCCTCGTTCACATGAAGATCGCCACCGTGAGCCGCTTCATGGGTGAGTGCCGCCCACCGCCACCACCCGTCTCGATTGAAGTGCACAGGCCCGATTAGCCCCTCGGCCCCTCCGGCAGCTTCTGCCTGACCTCGAGCATCTCAGCCCACGGATCGCTGCGCTGCCTCGCGATCAGCGCCGGCACCGTCTCGACCGTGTAATCGCACGGGTCGAGCCCCGCCTTCACCTGCTCCCATTTGAGCGGCATCGCCACCGGCGCGCCCTTGCGCGAGCGGGTGGAGTACGGCGCGACGGCGGTCGAGGTCGGATCGTTCCTCAGATAGTCGATGAAGATCCGGCCGATCCGGTCCGCCTTCGAAGCCGTGGTCAGATATTTGTCCGGCGCGCCGGCCGCCATTTCGGCCGAGACGCCCTTGGCGAAGCTCTTCACGTCCTTCCACGGCGCCGTCGCCTCGACCGGCACCACCACATGCAGCCCTTTGCCACCGGTGGTCTTGACGAAGCTCTCCAGCCCCAGCGCCTTCAGCCGCTGCCGCACCTCCTTCGCCGCCTCGATCACCGCGTCGAAGCCGAGCCCCTCGGCCGGGTCGAGGTCGAAGACGATCCGGTCGGCGCGATCCGGCGCCTCGACCCTGACGCCCCAGGGATGGATTTCCAGCACCCCCATCTGGACCATGGCGACGAGGCCGGCGACGTCTGAAATGTAGAGATAAGGTTCGATGAAGCCGGGAATCGCCACTTCATGCAATTGCTCGGGCACGCCGGAGCCGGCGTGGCGCTGGTAGAAGCATTTGGTCTCCTGCCCCATCGGGCAGCGCACCATCGTCACCGGCCGAAGGGCGACGTGGGGCAGCATCCGCTCGGCGACGGCGACATAATAATCGGCGAGCTGCCCTTTGGTGATGCCCTGCTCGGGATAGAGGATCTTGCCGGGATTGCTGAGCCGGACCCCGGCCACGAAGCTTTCCGCCGTCATGACGCCGCTTCCAGCTCGGCCGCCAGCGCCTCCGGCCGCAACTCGGCCTGGAGCTGATCCATCCGGCATTGCGCTGGCGCCTTGTCGGGCCGCCAGCGCAGGAACTTGGTGCCGTGGCGGAAGCGGCAGCCGGTGACATGGTCGTAGCGAACCTCGGCGACCAGCTCGGGCCTCAGCGGCTGCCACTCGCCGGTG
>JAXDPG010000139.1:0-4736 GCA_034668485.1 Sphingomonadales bacterium | reverse complement strand
GCGAGCGCGGCGATCGGGCAAGAATGCCCGTCGGGCTTCGGCGGGACGGGAGCGCCCGGATGGCCGTGATGGCGGTGGCCCCGTGTGGGTCCGACCGCCGGCTCCGCGCCGGCGCCCCCGCAAAGCGCCAGCACCGGCCGCCCCGTTTCGTCGGGGGCGATCATGTAGCCGGCGGGGACGAGCAGCCTGAACAGGAGAAGAAGCGCGAGCAGGGCCCCACTGGTCCCTCCCCAACGCCGCCCGCTGCCGGTCTTCCCCGTCATGCCCCCATCCTAGACCAACGCGTCGTCGCGGGCATCCCCTGATCCGACGCCGTGCCGGCGCTGGCGGTCGGCGCGTCACCGCCCCGAGGCCCGGTCAGAGCGCGATAGGCGCTAGACGGATCGACATTCAGCCTGGCACCGAGCCGTAAAGCCCCTCTCCCGTTCTTCACGGGAGAGGAGGGGCCCAAGCGAAGCTTGGGAGGTGAGGGTCTGTGGCACTGACTCGGCAAGACCCTCACCTCCCACCGCTGCGCGGTGGGCCCCTCCTCTCCCGCCAAAAGCGGGAGAGGGGAACAGGCGGCATTGAAGGCACCTCCTCGCTGGCTCCTACGCAACGAAGAGGATGGACCGCCGCTAGAGCTTCCGCTAGAGTAGAGTGGCTTAGCAAGCGTCCGCATCAGCGATTGAAGCCGTCGGTCCGGGGGGAGCGGCGGCTTCTCGCCTTGGTGGACCCGCCGGGAATCGAACCCGGGGCAGCCAGCTTAGCAATGCGTCCACCGCACCAGTCCGGGCCCACCCCGAATGAGTGCTTGGTGGCAGCTCCGGAAACTACCGGGTGAAACAGGATGAAACAGGGTGAAACTCAATTTCATCGGAGTTTCATCGGGGGTTTCATCCCTCCTCGTCTCGCACCGCTCGCAAGACGCCCGCCGCGTCTTTCAGCGCATTGTCCGGATGCGGCGGGTCCACGTCGAGTTTACGATATTCCTCGATCAATTCAGCGGCGACGGCTTCGACCGTGTAGGTCGCCAGTTCGTGAGACGGCAGTCTCAGAAGCCGCTTCGTCAGCCGTGCCATCGGCAGGCCATGCTTGCCAGAGGGGCGACCTCCCTTCTTGCGGGTTCGGCGCTTGGCGGGCCTCTCTGGCGCGGGCGACGAGGGCAGGGCTAGTTCGGGCGCGGCTTCCTTCGCTTCCTCGGGGCCAGGTAGCGTCCTGAGTTGCGGATCTATCCGGACCTCAAAGCCGCTGATGCTCGGGCCGCCGATTGCTCCGGTGGACATGTGGAAGCGCTGAGTTTGCCACCAGTCGCTCCCGCCGATCGCCTTCCACATTTCCTTGGGGATGGGCGCGATCCCCAAGTCCTTCCCGTTCACGACTAGCTGGCGGGCCGCCGCTTGAAGAATCCCCTCGCTGAGCAGGGTGATTATGAGCGCCTTCGGCTCCCGCTCCCCTTGCTCGTGATACCATTCGATCACATCAACAGGGTGAAGCCATTCCTCGAACTCGGCCGCCGAAGGCTTGCCGCCGGGCGGCTTCACCTTGGGGGAAGGGAAGCCCGCCGGGTCGAGCCGCACCCCAAGGAACAGGGCGGTTTTGTGGACTGTCGGGCCGTGCTTCTTGGGGCCGTAGCGCCATGCGTCGAGCGCGACTCTTTCGCCAGCGGATGTAATCTCCGGCGCGTCGGTCACGTCGAGGTCGCCGCTGGCGAACCAATCCCCGTCCTCCCGCCAGCCCCAATACTCGCGGTCAACGGTGACGTTGAGGACGATCCGTTCGCCCTGCATATCCGCCAAGGTCACCCGCTCGGCGGCGGCGACAATCTGCCCCTCCCGCAATCGGCGCATGATCCATTTCCGCCGCTGAGATTCCTCAACGTCGCTCGGGACGGCGGCGAGCGCTTCCTTCGGGGTCAGCCAGCTTTCAAAGTCCGCGGCCTCGGGCTCGTCAGGCTTCAAATGACCGGCGAACTCGCGCTCGAAGCTGGCCGGCTCGATCCGCAAATCCTTGAAGGTGACAATCCTCTGCGCCTCGTCGTCGCCGGGTTTGGCGTCCCATTGGTAGAGCAGTTGGATCGGCGGCTCGTCATCGAACACTAGGTCGCCGGTCGCCCAGAATGCGTGATCCCGACGCCGCCACGGGTCGCGCCAGAAGTCCGGATTTATGGCCGCCATGTCGTGATGCTTTGTCTGTTCGCCGCGATTTTGGACGCTGGCGCTACGCGCTACCACGACTAGCGAACCGTCTTCGATCCGCCTGAGTATCGCATCCCGCTTGGTTCTGATGTGCCATTCGCCGGGGAGCCGAGACAGGGCCTCGGCAGGCTTGAGCCAGTGTTGAAACTCGGCCGCTGTGGGCGGCCTCCCCTGCTTCGCCATTCCCGCTCCGGTCGGGCTCCGGTAAGGTAGCGGGGAAGCGTGCCGGAGTGCGCGCTTGTCGGATGGGTCCCATCCCCGCTCTGGCAGCTTGGACGATCCGCCCCGAAAATGCTAGGAGGGCGGCATGGACACTCCCGAGCCGACGCAAAGCGACAAGTTCAGGGGCGCCGCCCGCGCCCTCGAATGTGACGGGGACGAAGCGCGCTGGAATGACCGGCTCAAAAAGATCGCGAAGCAAAAACCTGCCGATGCCCCCAAGGGGTGATTACTACGGTTGGGTATTCGCTAACCTCGCCATGGTCGTTGCGCTGGCCGGCGTCGGCTTCGATCTGGTTCAAGGCGAAGCCTCGCCCTCTGCGGCGGTTATCATCGTCGCCATGCTGTTCGGCTTGCTCGCCCTGCGGGGCCTGAAGCCGGAATGAGCTTCGCTCCGCCCGAATGGGGGTTGGGCCGTATCGCCATTGGGCTGGGCGCAGCGCTGATCGGCGGCAGTCGCCTCATCCATCCCGAGCATGAAGACTTATGGCTTTGGCTGGGTCTTTTCTTCGTCGTGCTCGGCTTGTCGATCCTGCCCAAGTGGCCGGAGCCTTAGGGCCGCTTGAACACCGCTCTGATGGCATCCGCCGCTGCCGTACGGTCACCTTCTCCCGCAGCCGCCGCGCCGGCGCGTGACGTTGAATCCTTTCGCCGCGAAGGCCTGCCGGACTCGGGTTGAACATTTTTTCGAGCGCGCGTTCGGGCGTCGATCCACCGCAAAAACGACCCTTCGAACGGCGTGCCGTAGCGATTCCTGAACTGGCGCGGCGTCGAAACGCGTCCCGAAAGGCCGCCACGAAGGTCTGGAACAACAGGCGAACATAGTCTATGCTAGGGCTCGAAGCATGTCAAAGCATCCTTCCACGGCTCTTTGAAATCGTTGAACTTTTCTCAAGGGGGAACGGCCGGTCCGCCGAGTCGGCGAGGCCGGCCGCGCGCCGGCCCGACCCTGCCGCCGCGGGTCGAAAGGGATAAGGAAGTGGAATTTCGGGCCCTATTTTCCTTTTCGACCACTTCGCTCAATTTGCAAAAATTTTCATCCGCTCGATTCGAGCGCTCCGACGAAGGCCCTGCGCCAGGCGAGCACGTCCTCGCGCTCGACACTCTCGTTCAGCGCCCGCCAGCGCCGAACCCGCTCCTCCCTGGGCATGTCGAGCGCTTGCAGGATGGCGTCCGAAATCTCCTCCTTCGAATAGGGATTGACCAGGATCGCGTCCTTCAATTGCAGCGCCGCCCCCGCGAATCTGGAGAGGATGAGGACCCCGGGATCGTCCGGATCCTGCGCCGCCACATATTCCTTGGCGACGAGGTTCATTCCGTCCCGCAGCGGCGTGATCAGGGCGATCTCGGCGGCGCGGTAGAAGCCGGCCAGGTCCTCGCGGCTGTATCCCTGGTTGACGTAGCGCAAAGGCACCCAGTCGACCTCGGCGAACTCGCCGTTGATCCGGCCCGACAGCTCGTCGAGCCGCTCGCGGATCACCTCGTAGGTGGCGACCTCGCCGCGCGAGGGCGGAGCGATCTGGAGGAGAAAGAGCCTGCCCTGGCATTCCTCATGCTCCTCGAGGAAACGGCGGTAGCCGAGGAAGCGCTCCTCCAGCCCCTTCGAATAATCGAGCCGGTCGACTCCGATGATCGTCCGCCGCCCCGCCGCGCTGACCCGCATCCGCTCGAAGGCGGTCTTCGCCTGCGGGCTCGCCGCCGCCTTGGCGAACTCGTCATAGTCGATTCCGATCGGATAGGCGCCGGCATGGACCGAGCGGTCGCCGACATGGATGGTGCCGTCCTCGTCGCAATGGCCGCCCAGCTCGCGCTCGACATAGTGGCGGAAGCTCTCCAGCCACTCCTCGGTCTGGAAGCCGATCACGTCATAGGCGAGCATCGACAGCACCAGCCCCTCGTGGAAGGGCAGCGACACCATCAGCCGCGCCGGCGGCCAGGGGATGTGGAGGAAGAAGCCGATCCGGTTCTTCACGCCCCGGTCGCGCAATTGCTGGCCGAGCGGGATCAGGTGGTAATCGTGGACCCAGACGAGGTCGTCCGGTTCGATCAGGGGCTGAACCGTCTCGGCGAAGCGCTCGTTGACCCGTTCGTAGCCGCCGGCGAAGCTTCGGTCATATTCGGCGAGGTCGATCCGATAATGGAAGAGCGGCCAAAGCGTTCGGTTGGCGTAGCCGTTATAATATTCGTCGACGTCCTGCTCCTCGAGATCGATCGTCGCCGTGGTGACTCCGCCGTAGCGCTGCAGGTCGATATGGCCGGTAAACTCCTCGGCCGTCGCGCCGGACCAGCCGAACCAGAGGCCGCGATGATCGCGCAAGGCGGCGGCGAGCGCCACGGCGA
>JAXDPG010000138.1:0-6732 GCA_034668485.1 Sphingomonadales bacterium | reverse complement strand
CGATGCGAAGAACTCCGCCATCGGCGTCTTGCCCGAACCCAACAGGCTGACCGCTTCGGAAACCTGCGCCCGCGCGATGTAGTCCTGGTAAGCCGGTATTGCCAATGCCGAGATCGGCCAGGCGCTTCGCAAGGCCTATAGCGACGCGGTCGACGAAACCATTCCCCCCGAGATGCTCGATCTGCTGGGCAAGCTCGGCTAAGGGCTGGCCCCTGGCGGTATCGGAATCTCGTGGCGACTGAAGGCAAAGGCTGGCTGGCATCCCGCTTCGCCCGGCTCCCCACCGGGCTCAAGATGCTGCTCATCTTCAGCGCCGCGCTCTTCCCGCTCGGGCTCATCGCCGTTTTCGCCTCGATCGAGAGCGCCGAGCAGAAGCGGGGCGACCGGGCCGAGGAGACGGTGGCGCGGCTGGAGCTCAAGGCGCAGCGCCTCAATTCCGCCTTCTCGCGCAGCGTGCTCACCATCAACACCGCCAGCGTCGCCGTGGCCTTGACCGCGGAGGGATCCGGCGTCTGCCAGACCACGCTCCGGCAGCTCGAGCAGGGCCCCGTTCCGGTCCGCTACGCCCTCTATTCGCCCGCCGGGCGCCTGCGCTGCGCCAGCGCCGGCTTCCAGCCTTCCCCCGGTCCCGGGCGGGCGCCGAGGTCGGGCACGATCGCCCGCATCCGCGCCGACGGCGCGGCGCTGAGCCTGTACGTGTTCGGCGAAGGCGGCGGCCTCGAGGGGGTAGCCGAATATGGCCGCGCCGCCCTGCGCGACCTCACCTACATCCCCGGCACCAGCCCCGACTTCGATCTCGATCTCAGCGACGGCGCCCGCCGCATGGTGTTGCGCTCGGACTTCAAGGGCGGCGCCTGGCGGCAGACCGTCGAGGGCGTCGAATCGGTCGCCGGCGGCCAGCTCCGGCTCCGCATCCTGCTCTCCGCCGTGCCGATCACCGTGCCCGACATGCTGCTCATCCTGCTGCCGGTGCTGATGTGGCTGTTCGCGGCTCTGATCGGCTGGGTCATCCTCAACCGGCTGCTGCTGACCCCGCTCGGCCGAATGCAGCGGGCGGTCGCCGCCTATCGCCCGGGCGACCGCCAGCTCGATCTGCCCCAGGTCGCCACCCCGGCCCGGGAGATTGCCGACCTCGGCCAGGCCTTCGACCGGGCGGTGCGCACGCTCGCCCATCACGAAGCCGAGCTCGAGGCCGCGGTCGAGCGCCAGACCAGGCTGGTGCGCGAAGTCCATCACCGGGTGAAGAACAACCTCCAGGTCGTCGCCTCCCTGCTCAACATCCATTCGCGCGGCTCCCCAAACGAGGAGGTCGCCGCCGCCTACGCCTCGATCCAGCGCCGGGTCGACGCGCTCGCCGTCGTCCACCGCAACCATTATGCCGAGCTCGAGGAGAATCGCGGCGTCGCTCTGAAGCCGCTCATCTCCGAGCTCGCCGCCAATTTGCGCGCCACCGCCCCCGCCTCGGCGCTTGGGATGAGCATCCGGCTCGGCCTCGAGCCCTATTATTCCACCCAGGACGTCGCCGTCTCGGTCGCCTTCCTGATCACCGAAATCGCCGAATATGCGATGCTGTGCGGCGCCGCCTCGGTCTCGATCGCCCTGACCGGCGACGGCGCCGCGGAATTCGCGCAGCTCACCATCGAAGCCGACAGCCTGCGCGCCGGCGCGGGGTGCGATTCGACCCTGACCGAGCGCTTCGAGCGCATCGTCACCGGCCTGTGCCGGCAGCTGCGCTCGACGCTCCACCGCGAGCCGGAGGTGGGGCGCTACACACTCGCCATCGCCGTCGTCGACAAGGCCGAGCGTTAATCCTCCCAGCGCTTCGCGGCAGGGAGGATTACTGGCTCCGGTCGTCCCGGTTCCTGACGTCCGTGGCATGATCCGGCCTCGCCGGCGTCTCCTCCTGCGCTCGGGCGAGATCCTCCGTTCCCTGCCCCGCCTCGACGGCGCTCTCGACATTGGGCTTCTCGTCGCGATGGACTCCGTCGATATCGCTATGCGGCGTGGCTTGCGGGGGTCGGCTCATCCTCGGGCTCCTTCGGTCCCTCCCAACCGGCGGCGGCAGGGGCGGTTTCGAAAAAAATCCCCGACATGCAATTTTTTTGCGGCACCGGCGGAACCCGACCGCCGCTACCTCGTTATGCAGTTCGGATAGTGACCTTTTGCCCCCCCGCTCTCGCTATCCACGACATGAGCCCGGACGCGCCAACCTCCCCCCCCCGGTGGCGCCTCCGGGCTCAAATTTGTCTGGGGCACTTTCCGTCGCCATTCTCGCCTGAGGATTGGTGGAATTCGGAACCACATCCTTCCCTCCGGCATTCTCCCTCTACCTAGCGACGCCGATGCCTCTTGCCCGGCCGCCGCAGTCCAGGAGACGGAACATGCGTAAGCTTATCACCCTCGCTCTCATCGCCACCGGCCTGACCCTCAGCGCGTGCAATACGGTCCACGGTGCCGCGAACGACGTCAAATCGGCGGGCGACTGCGCCGACGGCAAGCCCGGCAACTGCTGAGCCGCAGCGTCGTGAAAAGGGCCGCCTGCGGGCGGCCCTTTTTATGGCCGGGGGGCAGCCACCAGATCGACGACCGTCAGCCCCGATGCCGAGGACGTTTCCGGCAGGACGAGGCGGTAGCGGAAATCCCCGATCCGCTCGACGAGGCCGCCGGCATCTCCGGCGGGACGGTCGCCATAAGCGGGGGCGTTCTTGGCGCCGGCCGGAACCGCCGAGCCCAGGAAGACGAGCCGGTTGCCGCTCTTCAGCTCCCACAAATAGCCGCCGAGGCGAAGGCCGCGCAGCTCGGTGGCAAGGCTGAGCTGGCCGCCCTCGACCCCGACATAGCAGAATCCCGCGGGCGAGGCCGTCCAGCGGGCCGGCCCGAGGCGGACGAAGCGGCAGCGATAGGTCCCCGGCCCCGGCGCCGCCCGGGCGAGGCCCGCATCCCGCACCAGCAGCGCGCCCTCGGCGCCGACGCGGCGGGAAAGGCCCGCCGTCCGCGCCGCGGCCAGCGCCAGGTCCCACCTTGCGGCGAGGCCGTCGAGCGTCGCCGAGTCGCGGGCCGTGGCGACTCGCCGCCACGCCTCGGCCTCCTCGACGGTCACGCTCGGCCGCGGCGCCCCCGGCGGCGGTTGCGGCACCGTCTGGCACGCGGCCACGGCCAGCATCGCCAGGAAACAGACCGGACGCAGCCTAACCATCGCCACAACTCCCACCCCGCTATTTGAACACGCACCTTTGCTTTGGGCTCAGCCGCTCCGCCGCCGCCCGGCCGCGATCGGCACCACGCCCTCGCCATCGGCCGACATCAGCCACGGCGCAAGCTCCCATCCCTCCATCGCCCGGGCGACGAAATAGCCCTGGGCATGGTCGCAGCCATATTCGGCGAGCAATGCCATCGTCTCGGCATCCTCGACGCCTTCCGCGGTCGCGGCGAGGCCGAGGCCGTGGGCGAGGTCGATCACCGCCTTGACGATCAGCCGCGATTCGCGCGAGCGCACCGCGTCGCTGACGAAGCAGCGGTCCACCTTCAGTTCGTTATAGGGCAGCTGGCGAAGCTGCAGCAGCGACGAATAGCCGGTGCCGAAATCGTCGAGGGCAAGGCTCATGCCCTTGAGCCGGAAGCGAGTCAGGGTGTCGAGCAGGCGGACGAGATGCTGGGTCGCGCCCTCGGTGACCTCGATGGTCAGGCACTGGGCCGGCACGCCTTCCGTCTGGCAGAGCCGGTGCAGATAATCGGGGAAATAGACGTCGCGCAGGCTCAGCGCCGAGACGTTGAAGGCGATGCTGGTCTTCAGCCCCTGCTCGCTCCAGTTCACCCATTGCTTGAGGCCGCGGCGAAGCACCCAGTCGGTCAACTCGTCGATCAGCCCGTAGCGCTCGGCGAGCGGAACGAAGGTCGAGGGCTCGATCACCCCGAGCGCGCGGTGCGGCCAGCGCGCCAGCGCCTCGACCCCGACCAGCCGGTTGTCGGCGACGGCGACCTTGGGCTGGTAGAGCAGGGACAGCTCGTCGCGCTCGACGGCGAGCTGAAGCTCGGTCAGCAGCTCCGAATCAGAAACCGATGCAGCCCGCATCCTGCGCCTCCCGTCCCTGCATCGCGTCGATCAGCTGCTGGAGCCGAACCGGCTTCTGGAGCGGCCCGGCCATGCGCAGGCCGAGCGCGGTGCCGAGCCGCATCGCCGCCTCCAGCACCCGTTGGTCGAAGCCGCTGATCGGCAGCACCAGCGACCGGCATTTCTCCTCGGCGAGGAAGCGCAGCAGCTCGACCCCGTCGCTGCGCGGCAGAGCGAGGTCGAGGACGACGACGTCGGGATCGCAGATCGCATATTGGCTGCGGAAGCTCTCGGCGCTGACCGTGATGATCGCCTCGTAGCCGCATTCCTCGGCGGCATGGGCGATGAAGCGCGCCACCGACAGCTCGTCGTCGATCAGCAGCAGCCGCCGGCGCGGGCCGGCCTTGCGCATCAACGGGCGCGGCGCCGGAGCGGGAAGAAGGGCTTCGTCAGTCATGGCGCAGCCGCGGCCCCATGCGCAGGCCCTCGATGCCCGAGCGGAAGAAGCGGCGCTTCCACAGGCTGAACTCCTCGATGCTGAGCTCGTAGCGCTTGAGCGCGTCGTCGAGCCTGAGCATCCCGCTCAGCACCGCCTCGACCACCTGCGCCTTGCGGCCGGCGACCCAGCGGCGGGTGCCGGCGGGCGGAAGGGTCGGGATCGGCACGGCGCGGATGTGCGGGGCGGCCTGGGCCGGGCGCGGGCCGGAGCGGCGAGGGTTCATGGCAGATTTCCTTCTGCTTCGTCCCCGCTCCGGACGACTCAGCGCCCGCAAAGGTTAAGAAAGTCCTAAGATTGAAGGTTTACGAAGGATTGCGCCGCCGAGCCGTTGGGGCGGAGCGTCGAACCGTCGCCCCGGCGAAGGCTGGGCCCCCCAGGGAGCGAAGAAAGCCGGTGCCTTTCACCCGCCGGGGTCCCAGCCTGCGCTGGGACGACGCGCTAGGCCGGCGGCGAGACCGCTGCGGCCTCTTTCGCGCGCTTCCTCTCGGTGAACCAGATCGCGACCAGCGACAATTCGTAGAGGAGGATGAGCGGCACCGCGAGCATGCACTGGCTGATCATGTCGGGGGGAGTGGCCACCGCCGCGACGATGAAGGCGACGAGGATGGCGTAGCGGCGGCCGCGCTTGAGCTGGGCGCGGGTGACGATTCCGGCGCGCTCCAGAAGCATCAGCAGCACCGGCAGCAGGAAGGCGATTCCGAAGGCGAGCACGAACTGCATGACGAGGCTGAGATAGTCGCCGATCGCGGGGAGGGCCTCCTGCTCGATGCCGCCGATATTGCCCTGATACTGGAGGAAGAAGCGGAAGGCGGTGGGCATCACGACGTAATAAGCGAGCGCCCCGCCCATCACGAACAGCACCGGAGTCGCGATCAGGAAGGGCAGGAAGGCGCGCTTCTCCTTGGCGTAGAGGCCGGGCGCGACGAACGCCCAGATCTGGTTGGCGATGATCGGGAAGGCGAGGAAGAAGGCGGCGAACAGGGCCACCCGCACCTGGACGAAGAAGGCCTCGTAGAGCTTGGTGTAGATGAGCTTGCCCTGATGGTCGCCGAAGGCGGAGACCAGGGGCTGGGCGAGGAAGGAGACGATATGGTCGGAATAATAGAAGCAGACCCCGAACGCGGCGCCGAGCGCGAGAAAGGACCGGATCAGCCGCTTCCTGAGCTCGACCAGATGGTCCATCAGCGGCGCGCGCGACTGGTCGAGCTCGTTCAAGGCCGGTCTCCCGGCTTTGCCTCGGGGGAGGGAGGCTCCGCCTCGGGGGCTCGCGGCTCGGCTTCGGGAGGGGGCACTTCCGCCGGTGCGTCCAGCGCCGCGGGATCGGCGAGCGGGTTGGCGAACGGATGGTCCCTCAGGATCCGCTCATTCTCCTCGCGCCACTTCTTCTCCATCTCCTCCAATTCGGCCTCGCGCATCATCGTGTCGATGCCGGAGCGGAAGTGGCGCGCCATGCCGCGGGCGCGGCCGACCCACTGGCCGACAATGCGCATCACCCGCGGCAAGTCCTTCGGGCCGATGACGATGAGGGCGACCACCGCGATCAGCAGCAGCTCCGAATAACCGATGTCGAACATGGCGCCCCTTCAGGCGGAGGGGTGGCTAGGGCTCGCGCCGCTCCGCGGGGTCGGTGTCGTGCATTCGCTCGGCCGGCGCATCCACCGTCTTGGCCTCGGTGATCCGGGGCGGCTCGGTCCGCGCCGGCGGCGCATCCTCCTCGCTCATGCCCTTCTTGAAGCTCTTCAGCCCCTTGGCGACGTCGCCCATCATCTCGGAGAAGCGGCCCTTGCCGAACAGCAGCAGGATGATCACCCCGACCACCAGCCAGTGCCAAATGCTCAACCCGCCCATGATCTGTCTCCAATGGCTTCGAGGGACACCTAGTCGTCCTCGGCCCCACTTTCCAGTTCGAGTTGCCCGAGCTGCTCCATGGCGGCGTCGATCGGGTCGAGCAGGCCCGCCGCCTTGAGGTCGTCGATGCCGGGAAGGTCGCGGCGGCTCTCGAGGCCGAAATGGGCGAGGAAGGCCGGCGTGGTCGCGTAGATGAGCGGCCGCCCGGGCGCCTCGCGCCGGCCCGCCGGCCGTACCCAGCCCGCCTCCATCAGCACGTCCAGCGTGCCCTTCGAGATCTGGACCCCGCGGATGGCCTCGATCTCGGCGCGGCTGACCGGCTCGTGATAGGCGA
>JAXDPG010000137.1:0-4290 GCA_034668485.1 Sphingomonadales bacterium | reverse complement strand
GGCCGCCGCCGGCGCCACGGTCACGGTCGGCCTCGCGCCGGCCGCCGACGTGGCGTTGCCGGGCCGCGAGATCAGGCTCGGCGACGTCGCCGACCTGGGCGGACTGCCTGCCGGCGTCCGGGCGCGGCTCGCGCCGCGGGTCATCGCCGCAATCCCGGCCGGCCGCTCCGGGATCACGCTCTCGCGCGAGGCGCTGAGGACTCTGGTGCGGCGGAGCGTTCCCGCGCTCGACCTGCGGACCGGGCCCGGCGAGGCCGCGATCATATTCCGAATTCAGGCCACCGCCGGAGATCGGCCTGCAGGCGCCTGCGCCGAGCTGGCACGGCCGCTGGCTGACGGAGCCGTGCTGTCGAGTGAGGATCTCGTGCCGGTCGCCTGCCGTGATCATGCGGCATCGCCGCCGCTTCGCTTCGACCGGCTGAACAGGGTCGTTCGCGCCGACGGCGGGATCGAGGCCGGCACCTATCTCGGCCGGATCTCGGCGCCCCCCGCGGTCGCAGTCGACAAAGGCGACAAGCTCAGGCTGGTCGCCACCGCCGGTCCGGTGCGGGTGTCGCGCGACGTGGTGGCGCTTCAGGCCGGCCGGCCGGGCGGGAGGCTGTTCGTCAGGGACGCCGAGGGCAATGTGACGTCGGCGCCGCTGGCGGCGCCATCGGGAGCGGGCAAATGAACGGCAGAATGCTCAAGCTGATCGCGGGCACGGCGGTGGCAATGGCGGTCGCCGCGCCGGCGCGGGCCGACGACCTTTATCGCGGCTCGAACTGGGCGGCGCTCAGCGGCGACCGCAAGGCGTCCCAGCCCGGCGACATCCTGACGGTGGTCATCTTCCAGGCCGCCGAGGCGACCAATTCCGCGCAGAACAGCTCGCGCAAGAAGACCGACATCAGCGGCAGCCTTGGCACCACGATAGGTTCCGGTTCGGTCGATGAGAAAGCTTCGCTCGCGTTCGGCGGCGGCTATACCGGAAGCGGCGAAGTCCGGCGAAGCGAGAAGCTGGTCTCCCAGATCTCGCTGACCGTGAAGGAAGTGCTGCCCAACGGCGACCTCATCGTCGAAGGCGAGCAGTGGATGCGGATCAACGGCGAGACCAGCCGCATCGGCGTCCGCGGGCGCGTCCGGCCGGCCGACATCAGCGCCGACAACGCCGTCCTCTCGACCCGGATCGGGGACGCCCGAATCAGCTATGACGGCCGCGGCTTCGTGACACGCAGCGCCAAGCCGGGCGTGATCAACCGCATCTTCAGCTTCCTGGGACTCGGCTAGTGCGCAAACTCATTTCGATCCGGGCGGCGCTCGCCGCCGCGTTGCTGGTCTGCTCGGCCGCTCCGGCCGCGGCGCAGGACGTTCCGCTGAAGGGGCTCGGCCGGTTCGACGGCTGGCGCGAAAATGCGCTGATCGGCTACGGCCTCGTGACCGGCCTCGCCGGCTCCGGCGACACCCGGCGCAACGAGGTAACCCGGCAGGCGCTGCGCAACGTGCTCAGCCGCCTCGGCACGGTGATCACGGAAGATCAGATCAGCAGCCGCAACGTCGCCGTCGTCATCGTCACGGCGAAGCTGCCGGCCTCGGCCAATATCGGCGACCGGATCGACGCCGTGGTCTCGTCGATCGGCGACGCGCGCAGCCTCGCCGGCGGGACCCTGCTGATGACTCCGCTGATGGGTCCCGACCAGCGTATCTACGGGCTGGCACAGGGCTCGATCATCACCGGCGGCCACAGCTTCGAGAGCGAGCTCAATTCGAGCCAGCGCAACTATCCCACCAGCGCGGTCCTGCAGGGCGGAGCGACGATCGAGAAGGCCGTCGACGCGCAGATATTGCGGCCCGGCGGCGATCTCGCCTTCCTGCTCAACGATCCGAGCTTCGGCACGGCGCAACGCATCGCCGAAGGCATTAACGGCCGCTTCGGCCCCGGCTCCGCCATCGTCAAGAACGCCGACGAGGTCCGTATCCACTACGGCGGCGACCCGGCGCAATTCGCCGCTTATGTCGCGGAGATCGAATCGCTGGTCGTCCAGCCCGAGCGGCCGCCGCGCGTGGTCATCAACGAGCGCACCGGCACCGTCGTCGCCGGCGGCGACGTGATGATCTCCAGCGTGGTCATCTCGCAGGGCGACGTGAAGATAACGGTGACCGCGGACAATTATGCGTCGCAGCCCGATTTCTACTCGGGCTTCGCCAGCGACGTCCGCAGCCTGGTCGTCACCAACACCAAGCTCGACGTCGAGCAGGGCGCCGGCGACGCGGTGGTGAGCTTTCCGAACACCAGCGTCGCCGACCTGGTCCAGGGCCTCTACCGTGCCCGGGTCAATACGCGCCGCACGATCAGCATCCTGCAGGCCATGAAGGCCGCCGGGGCGCTTCATGCAGATCTAATCGTTCAGTGAAGGAGTGAGAGGGTGGATCCGACATCGGCGATATTGATCACCAAGGCGCTCGACGGGCTGTGGGCCCGCTCGCTGGCCACGGCCCAGAATGTCGCCAATGCGAACTCGCCGGGATACCGGCCGGTGCGCGTCAGCTTCGAGGAGGCGCTGCAGGCCGCGGCGCGGCAAGGCCCGGAGGCGCTCCGCGGAGTCACGGCGACCGTCGGCCAGGCCCCGGCCGGGACCGCGGGAGCGGAGATGCGGCTGGATCTCGAGCTGGCGACCGCGTCCGCGACCGGGCTGCGCTACGCCGCCTTGCTCGATCTGCTCGGGCGCCAATTGCAGATTAGCCACACGGTCATCAGGGGAGGGCAGTAAGTCATGCGCGCGATGGAAATCAGCCGGTCGGGGATGGACGTCGAGTGGCAGCGGCTCCAGGTCATCGCTCAGAATCTGGCGAATTTGAACACGACGCGCACGGCGTCCGGCGAGCCCTTCCGGGCGATGCGCCTGGTCTCGGGCCCGCGCGGCGACTTCGCCTCGATGATCAGCGGCAAAGCCAGCGCCCAGCAGTTCGGCGGCGTTCAGGTGATGGGGATGGAGGCCACCGGCAGCGGCTTCCGACGCGTGCATGAGCCCGGTCATCCGCATGCCGATGCGCAAGGCTTCGTCAGCTATCCCGAAATCGATCATGCCGGCGAGATGACGCTGATGATCAAGACCTCGCGGACCTACGAAGCCAACCTCACGGCGATGAATATCGCGCAGCAGATGTACAGCCGCGCGCTCGAGCTGGGACGCGGCCAGTGACCGGCATCGAAGCGATCGGCGCGATCGGCCTCGGCGCGGGCGACGCCGCCATCAGCCGCCTTTCCCTGACGGCGCCCGTCGCTCCGGCCCAGATCGGCCAGGCGGGTTTCTCCGACATCCTCGCCAGCGGCATCCGGCAGGTCGAGGGCAAGGTCGCCACGGCCAACGAGATGGTTCAGCGTTTCGCGCTCGACGATTCCGTGCCCCTCCACCAAGTCACCTTCGCCCTCGAGGAAGCGCGGATGTCGGTCGAGCTGGCGATGCAGGTTCGGACCCGGCTGGTGGAAAGCTACCGCGAACTCATGAACATGCAGATCTGAGGGCGCTAAAGCCGTGGAAACCATCAATCTCGTTCCGGCCAGCTCAGGCCGCCAGTACAAGCTGCTGGCCTTCGTGTTCGCGGGCCTCTTCCTGGCACTGGCGCTGGGCTACTACTTCTTCATCCGCACCGACTACGCGGTCCTCTACAGCGGCCTTCGGCCGGCCGATGCCTCGGCGATCGTGGCCGAGCTCGACGCCAAGGACGTCTCCTACGAATTGAAGGATCAGGGCACCACGATCCTGGTGCCGAAGGGAGAATCGGATTCGATACGGCTGGCGATCGTCCGGTCGGACGCACCGCTCAAGGGCTCGACCGGCTTCGAGCTGTTCAACAAGTCCGACATGGGCCTCACCGACTTCGCGCAGAAGATCAATTATCAGCGGGCGCTGCAGGGCGAGCTGGCGCGGACGATCATGATGATGGACGGGATCGAGAATGCCCGGGTCCATTTGACCATCCCCGAGCGGACGCTGTTCCGCGGCAACCGCAGCGAGCCCAAGGCGGCCGTGACCCTCAACCTCCAGCGCGGCAAGGTCGTCGACGAAGCGCGGGTCGCCGGCATCCAGCGGCTCATCGCCGCCTCGGTGCCGGACCTCAAGCTGGCCGATGTCGTCGTGCTCGACGAGCTCGGGCGGATCATCAGCGCCAATGCGGACGCGCCGGCCGATCTGCCGCCCGAGCTGGCTGAGCGCAATGCGGTGCAGGAATATTACCGCGCCCATATCCGCAGCGCCGTCGAGGCGGTGCTCCCCGGTCTCGGCGCGGACGCTCGGGTGCTGATCGTGCCCAATG
>JAXDPG010000136.1:0-6648 GCA_034668485.1 Sphingomonadales bacterium | reverse complement strand
GGGCTGGTCAGCCTGGCCGGCTCATCGAGCACGGGCGGCGCCTATTACGATCGCGGCGGGAGCGAGGTCAAAATCCTCAATTGTCGCTTCGAGGCCTTCAAATACGGAGTGATCCTCGATCAGTCGGAGGTCGCCGACGTCGACCTGTGCGACTTCTACGAGAACCACCACAGCTGCGTCTGGATCGTGAACGGTTACGAAGCGGCGCTCGGCAACACCCAGGCGGGGACCGGGACCCACGCCGCCAAGGGCTATACCAACCGGATCGCCGTCAAGCGCTGCCAGCTCAACGTGCCGGCACTCTATTGCATCCTCGACGACGGCGGCGCTTCGCACAGCTTCATCGATAACAATTGCAACGGCGGCTACATGCACATCCGTGCGGCGGGCATTCAGGGGCTCGTCGTCCAGGGCAATTATCTCGAGGCCGCAACTTCGATAAACATCTACTTTTCCAACTATTCGGCGTCGGACACCGACGTCGGGCCCTGCTCCAACGCGCTGATCGCCGGCAACAGCATCTTCCAGTCGCCGAGCAACTACTGCATCCAGTCCGCAAGCCTCAGCGAGCTCACCCTCATCGCCAACGGGTTCGGCAACAGCCACAACGAAGGCATCGCCGCGGTCAACTGCGCCAACATGAACAGGGTGCACTCGGTGGGGACCGAGACCGAAAATGCCGGCGGCATGTTCCAGAACGCGCCCGCTTACGTGCGGTGGTCGGCGGAGGCGCTTCGCGACGGCAGTGCCACGGCCGACGTAGCCAGCATCGCCGCCGGAGCCTCCGCCTTCGTCAACGTGACGGTGACCGGCGCCGCAATCGGCGACCGCGCCGACTTCGTAGCGGCAAGCGTCGATCTGGGCGACGACATCACCCCGTCGGCGAGGGTCAGCGCCGCCAATACGGTGCGCGTCAAGCTCACCAACACCGGCGCCGCCGCGGTCGACCCGCCGTCCTGCGTCTATTCGGTGCGGGTGGAGAAGAAGTCGATCTGAACTCCGGCCTCCCCGCTCGCGCGGCGGGAGGGGAGGCTAAACCGACTTTCGTTTCAGCCGCGCCTTGAGGTCCTCCATGCCGATCCCGTCGACCATGGCGGCCTTGTCGTCCGCCATGAGGATGGCGGCGACGTGGCCGAGGATCTGGCCGACCAGGTCGAGGCTCTGCAGCGACTGGCCGTGGCGCTGGACGAGGAAGAGGTCGTTGATCAGCTCGTCGCCCAGGCTTTCCAGCAGCCGTTGCACGTAGCCGAGCTCGTGCGCGAGCCTCTTGTCGAGATCGGGGCTCCCGGCAGAGGGGACGGACGGGGCCGAGACTCGCAGGTCCCGCCCCGAGGCGGCGTCGCTGCGCGCCTGCATTTGGAGGGCGTCGACCCGCCGCTGGTCGCGCAGGCCGGTGCACTCGAGCGGCTTGGGCTTGGTGCCGCCGGTCCATTCGTGCACCGGGGTGGTCCCCTCGAACTTGACTCCCCGGCGGCCGCCGGCGGCCCAGGCCACCAAGGCTGAGACGTGAAGGTCGCCGCGGGCCAGGACCAGCTTCATGCCGGCGTCGGGCAGCCCCGCCCCCTCGAGCAGGGCGCCGGTTTCCGACAGGTTGCGGATCCGCACCGGCATCGACCGGCCGCCGACCTCCGCGGTCGCCGCCAGCAGCAGGTTCGTCCGCGGGCTGGCCCGGTCCTCCGGCCCTTTTTCCGCCTCTGTCTTGCCCATCTCGCCCATGGCCGGTGCGATCTCCGATGCGCGTCCCACCGCGCTCGGCTAAGGCCTTAATCTGAATTGGTTAATTCCAGCCAAACCGTCAACCCGGCGAAAGCCGGGACCTCGGCGCGCAAAAGGCGCGGCGGCTCTCGGCGAGAACCCGGCTTGCGCCGCGATGACGGTCAGACGAGGCTCTTGCTGGCCTGCTCGAACACGTCCGTGCTGAGCCCGGGCGTGCCCACGATCCGCTCGAGCTCGGCCTTGATCAGATCCTGCCGGGCGGGATCGAAGCGGCGCCAGCGGCCGAGCGGCGGCACCAGCCGGGCGGCGGTTTGCGGGTTGAGGCGGTCGACCGCCAGGATCATGTCGGCGAGGAACCGGTAGCCGCGGCCGGAGGCGTCGTGGAAGGCGCGCTGGTTGGCGGCGAAGGCGCCGACCAGCGAGCGCATCCGGTTCGGGTTGGCGAGCGTGAAATCGGGGTGCCGAGCCAGCGCCATCGCCTGATCGAGCGCGTCGTCGCGGGTCGAAACCGCCTGGACGCTGAACCATTTGTCGAGCACCAGCGGATCGTCCCGATAGCGTTCGTAGAAGGCGGCGAGCGCTCCCTCCCGCTCGGGCGCGCGGGAATTGGCGAGCGCGCTCAGCGCGCCCTGGCGGTCGGTCATATTGTCGGCTTCGTCAAATTGGCGCCTGGCCAAAGCGGGCGCGTCGCCGGCGCCGGCGGTCATCAGATAGTTGAGCGCCACCGTCCTCAAGCGCCGCGCGCCTTTCGCGGCCGGCGAATATTCGTAGCGGTTGGCGGCGGTCGAGGCGTAAGCGGCGCGCCACTGCGCCTCCAGCGAGCGTCCGAGCTCGCCGCGCAGCGCCTCGCGCGCGGCCCGGATCGCCTCGGGATCGACGACCGGCAGCTGGTCGCCGATGAAGGATTCGCTCGGCAGAAGCACCGCTTCGGCCGTGAAGGCCGGGTCGAGCGCCTCGTCGGCCAGAGTGCGCCGGACGGCATCGACCACCGGCTTGGGGTCGGCCCCGCCGCGCATCGCCGCGAGCAGGGTATCGAGCATCAGCTGCTGCATCGCCTCGTAGCGGGCGAACGGGTCGTCGTCATGGGCCGAGAGGAAGGCGAGGTCCTCGGCCGAGCGCGGCGCCTCGACGACCACGGGAGCGGAGAAGCCGCGGTTGATCGACAGCATCAGCCTCTCCCCGCCGGCGCCGAACGGGATTTCGCTGCGGGCCTCGTCGTGCAGGACCAGCCGTTCCTCAAGCTTCGCCCCGCTTGCCGCGAACAGCGCCACCCGGAGCGGAATCGGCATCGGCTTCTTGACCGGCTGGCCCGGAGTCGGCGGCACCTCCTGCTCGAGCAGAAGCCGCGCCGCCCCGTCCCGCTGCTCGAGCCTCGCCTTGACCCGCGGAGTCCCCGCCTGCTCGTACCACAAGCGGAAATGCGAGAGATCCTCGCCGCTCGCCTGCTCCATCGCCCGGACGAAATCCTCGCAAGTGACCGCCTGGCCGTCGTGAAGCTCGAAATAGAGGTCGGTGCCGGCCCGGAAGCGCTCGGGTCCGAGCAGGCTGTGCAGCATCCGGATCAGCTCGGCGCCCTTGTTGTAGACGGTCGCGGTGTAGAAATTGGCGATCTCCATGTAGCTGTCGGGCCGCACCGGGTGGGCGAGCGGGCCGGCATCCTCGGGGAATTGGGCGGCGCGCAGAAGCCGCACGTCCTCGATCCTCTTGACCGCCGGCGAGCCCATGTCGGCCGAGAACATCTGGTCGCGGAAGACGGTGAAGCCCTCCTTCAGCGACAGCTGGAACCAGTCCCGGCAGGTGATCCGGTTGCCCGACCAATTGTGGAAATATTCGTGCGCGACGACACCGGCAACGGCGTCGAAATCGCCGTCGGTGGCGGTATCCTGGTCGGCGAGGATGAACTTGGAATTGAAGATGTTGAGGCCTTTGTTCTCCATCGCCCCGAAGTTGAAATCGGCGACCGCCACGATGTTGAACACGGCGAGATCATATTCGCGGCCGTAAACCTCCTCGTCCCACTTCATCGCGGCCTTGAGCGAGGCCATGGCATGCTCGGTCCTCGGGAGATCGGGCTCGCGCACCCAGATGCCGAGGTCGACGCGGCGGCCCGAGCGGGTGACGAACGAGTCGCGATTGGCGGCGAGATCGCCCGCCACCATCGCGAACAGATAGCTCGGCTTGGGGAAGGGATCGTCCCATTCCGCCCAGTGACGGCCGCGGTCCAGCTCGCCGGCGCCGACCGGGTCGCCGTTCGACAGCAGCACCGGGTAGAGCGCCTTGTCGGCGATCATCCGCACCCGGTAGCGGCTGAGCACGTCGGGCCGGTCGGGGAAGGGCGTGATCCGCCGGAACCCTTCGGCCTCGCACTGGGTGCACAAGATCCCGCCGGATTCGTAGAGACCCATCAGCTGGGTGTTGGAGCGCGGCGCGAGCTCGACGAGGGTCTCGACCGTCGCCGTCGCGCCGGCCAAGGCGAGGGTCAGCGCCTCGCCCTCGATCGGGGCGTCCACGGGGGCGCCGTCCACCGTCGCTTCGAGCAGCTTGAGCCCCTGGGCGTCCAGCCTGAGCGGCCCGTCGTGGCCGCCGTTGCGCTCGACGGAGAGCCGCGACCTCACCCGGGTGAGCTCCGCGCCGAGCTCGAACTCCAGCTCGATCCGAGGCACCAGCCAGTCCGGCGGCCGATAATCCTCGCGGCGGACGGCGGCGGGAGCGGCGGCGGCGTTCTGGGCGTCGAGCATGGCGCCGACTTAGGCGCGACGCCGGGCCGGCGCAATCTTCCCACCGCCCGCATTTGGCTCTACCGCTCGTCGCCGGGAGGGAAAAAGAGCATGCTCACCGACATCCTGGCCGCGGCCGCCGCGGCGCCCGCTTCGTTCGACCCCGAAGCCGCGACCCGCGCCTATCTCGCCACCCTGCAGGGCGCCGCCCGCGCCCGCTCCGACGCCTATTTCGAGGGCGGCTATTGGTTGCTGCTGTGGGGCGCGCTGGTCGGCGTCGCCTCCGCCTGGGTCATGCTGCGCTTCGGCTGGTCGGCGGCGTGGAGCCGCTGGGCCGAGCGGATGACCGGGCGGCGCTGGCTGCAGCCGGCTCTCTATGCGTTGCCGTCCACCATCGTCGGCGTGCTGATCGTCCTCCCCTGGACGCTCTACACCGACTATTTCCGGGAAAAACAATACGGGCTGATGAACCTCAGCCTCAGCGGCTGGGTCGGCGAGCGCGCCATTCAGGTCGGCATTTCGCTGGTGATGACCGCAATCCTGCTGACCGTCGTCTTCGCCGTCATTCGCAAGGCACCCCGGAGCTGGTGGCTCTGGGGCGCGGGCACGCTCAGCCTGTTCACCGCCTTCGCAGTCCTGATCGCGCCGGTCTTCATCAGCCCGTTGTTCAACAAATATACGCCGATGCAGGAGGGACCGCTGCGCGAGCAAATCCTCGGCATGGCCCGAGCCAACCATGTGCCGGCCGACAATGTCTACGTGTTCGACGCCTCGAAGCAGACCAAGCGGATCTCGGCCAACGTTTCCGGCCTCGGGCCGACCATCCGCATCTCCTTGAACGACAACCTCCTCAACCGGACCAGCCCGGCGGAGGTCAAGGCGGTGATGGGACATGAGCTCGGCCATTACGTTCTCGGCCACGTCTGGCGGCTGATCCTCGAATTCACCCTCATCTTCCTCGCCGCCTTCCTGCTCCTGTGGTGGCTGGCGCCGCGGCTGCTGGCCCGCTTCGGCGGCCGCTGGGGGGTGCGGGACGTCTCCGATCCAGCGGTGATGCCGCTGTTCAGCGCCATCGCCGCCATCTACTTTCTGGCGATGACGCCGGTGCTCAACACCATGGTCCGAAGCGAGGAGAGCGAGGCCGACGCCTTCGGCCTCGACGCGGCGCGCGAGCCGGACGGCTTCGCCGCGACCGCGATGAAGCTCTCCGAATATCGCAAGATCGAGCCCTCGCCGCTCGAGGAGACCCTGTTCTTCGACCATCCCTCGGGCCGCACCCGGGTCCGGATGGCGATGGACTGGAAGGCGAGGCACCTTGCCGAGCTGCCGCCGGAGCAGCGGGCGATGGCGATCCCGAAGCCGGTCAGCTGATTGCGGCGCGCGAGCGCAGAGCGATGATCAGGCCGGCGAAAGCGAGGATGCCCCCGGCCGCGGCGAGCGGCGACCAGCGATAACCTTCGAACAGGGTCGAGAGGAGCATGGCGAGGATCGGTACCAGCACGCTCGAATAAGCGGCCTTGCCGGGACCGACCGCGCGCACCACCCCGAAATAGAAAGGAAAGGCCAGAGCCGAGGCGAACAGGCCGAGATAGAAGAGGCCGAGCCAATAGGTCGGCCGGGCCTCGATCACCGGCGGGCCGGCGACCGCGAGGGCGAGCAAAGCGTTGGCCAGGATGCCGTAGACCATGCCCCAGGCGAGCAGGCTGGCGAGCGGCCAGGCGGAGAGGCGGCGGCTGGCCTGCATGATGTTGGCCGCCGAGGCGGAGAGCACGCCGAGCACGGTAAGGCCGATGCCGAGCAGGATTTGCCCGGCCGGGACGGGGCTGGAGCGTATCTCCTGAACGAACAGCAAGGCGACGCCGGCGCAGGCGACGGCCGAGCCGGCGACGAAGCTCCAGGTCGCCCTCTGCTTGAGGAACAGCCAGGCGAGGGCGCTGTTGGGAACCATCAGCAAGGCGAAAACGGTCGCCACCAGGCCGCTAGTGACATGATGCTCGGCGGCATAGACGAAATTGAAGTTCAGGCAGAATTGCGGGATCCCGAACAAAGCGGCGAGGAGATGGCCGCGGCGGCCGATCCGAAGGGTCGCGCCGCTGGCGGCGGCCCAGACGAACATCGCCGCGGCGGCGACCACGAACCGGTAGGTGACCGACCAGCTGGGCGGCACCACGCCAAGCTGGTCCTTGATGACGATCCAGGTCGAGCTCCAGATCAG